>JALNVY010000010.1 GCA_023231165.1 Syntrophales bacterium
AATGTAAAGAGGCAACTCCTGCGGTTGAACACTTATCACCGGGGAAACCCCCTGCCGTGACTGCGATTTTGCCCCCGGGGAAGATCCGTGTGGCGACGGCGCGTTTTTACCTGTGGAATCACCCTGCTGGAGAGGCTCACCTAGTTTGACATAAACCGGTTCCCCCTTGATGGTAAAGCGCCCTTTTTCGAGGGCCTTGACAATTTTTGCCGCCGTGGTTTTCCTGTCGTCAAAGGTGATAACGACAACTCCTTCCTTAGGCATCTCGAATTTGCTCACCCCGTCCGTAGCTTTCAGGATGGAACCCATCCTGGCCCGGTCCCCTCAGGAGTTGCAGCCGGGAACGCTTAATCGAACCGCCTTGGTATCGGCCCAGGCAAGCTGGCCGCTCCCCATCAGGACAGCCAGACACAGGGAGAAAATAAAGTTCTTAATCATGATTCCTCAGACTCCCTTTTTTAGAAATGCTTCCTGAGCCCCCACAAAAAGTTGATACTTGTCTTCCCTCGGTGTTACGGCAGGGGCCGGAACGACGCCTAGCCCCCGGCTTTCGCCGGGGTGACGGCAGACGAATTCTGACGCCCTACTTCGCCCCATATTTTCAATTTGTCAAGAGGCAAAGAAGCTGTTACATAGTTGCGCATTCATGAAAGGAAACAGTATATGGGTCTTATTCTTAGCCATCCCCTGATCCTTGCCTCCGCCTCTCCCCGACGGGAGGAACTACTGCGCCTGTTAGGGCTTGATTTCCAGGTTATCCCCAGCCGAGCGGACGAGACATTTTTAATCAGCGAAAAACCCGGGGAACACGTCCTGAGGCTTGCGGAAAACAAGGCCTATACCATCGCGCAAGCCCATCCTCAGGCCTGGGTTCTGGGGGCCGATACCATTGTCGTCATTGACGGCGAGGTCCTGGGCAAACCGGCCGATTCCTCCGCAGCAGGCCGAATGCTTGAAAAACTCAGCGGCCGGACTCACGAGGTCTTTACGGGCTTTGCCCTTTTGCGCCTGTCCGGACATGTCGCCATCAAGGAAGAGGTCCGGGCCGCCGTCACCTTCCGCAACATTTCCGAAGATGAAAAATTGTGGTATATAAAGTCTCCGGAACCCTATGACAAGGCCGGGGCCTACGCCGTTCAGGGTCTGGGGGCCTTTTTCATCAAGGAGATTCAAGGATCCTATACCAATGTCATGGGATTGCCCCTCTGTGAGGTCGTGGATGCGTTGAAAAAGGCCGGAGCGCTGAGGTTCGATATATGACGGAACATGCGATTAGAGAGAACGTGGAAAATATCCGGCAGCGGATCGCGGCGGCTGCCGCCAGATCGGGACGACGGGCTGCCGATGTGCGTCTCATGGCGGTAACCAAGACCGTGGACGACCAGCGGATCCTTGCCGCCATCGCCGCCGGCGTGGATATCATCGGGGAAAATTACGTCCAGGAGGCGAAACGGAAGATCGAACTCATGGGCCGGCCCCAGGAATGGCATCTCATCGGTCATCTACAGACTAATAAGGCCAAATACGCCGTCAAGCTTTTCGACATGATCCATTCGGTGGACCGGATGGACGTAGCCCTGGAACTGAACCGGCGGGCGGCTAAAGAAGACCGGCTGCTCAAGATTCTCATCGAGGTGAACATCAGCGGGGAAGTAACAAAGCGGGGAAGCGACGGGGAGGAGGCATCAGGACTGGCAAAGGAGGTCTCCTATCTCGAACACCTATCCATTCAGGGGCTCATGACCATGGCGCCATGGTTTGACGATCCCGAAGAGGCGCGGCCCTGTTTCGCCGCCTTGAGATCGTTACGGGATCGGATTGCGGACGCAGGCATTCCCGGGGTGACCATGGAAGAACTTTCCATGGGCATGTCGGGGGATTTCGAAATTGCAGTTGAGGAGGGAGCGACCATCATCAGGGTCGGCCGGTCTCTTTTCGGAGAACGACCGGTCAAGGAGGGAACGCCGACATGAACAACGTTTATCTGCTTGTATTCGTCTATGTTTTTTTTACCCTGGTTTTCCTGTTCGTCGCCAAGAAAATCGCCGACAGACTCACCCGTTTCGACGATGATCTGGCCATTCAGGAGGAAGGCAATATCGCCGTCGCCCTGCGGCGTTTCGGTCTTTTTCTAGGCCTGGGCGTGGCAATGACGGGGGTCATGGGCGGGGGGTTGTCCAGGCTTGACATGATGACCTTCATCCTCGATGGAGGCATCGCCATCCTGCTCTTTTTCTGCGCCCATTACGTCAACGAATATCTTCTTGTCCCGGGCATCAGCAATAATGATCTGATCAAGGAGGGCAACATCCCCACCGGGCTGGTTGAAGCCGGAAGTTTCCTGGCCACGGGAATTCTCCTCAACGGCGCCTTTGCCGGCGAAGAAGGGCCGCTCCTGTCGGCGGTGATCTTTTTCCTGCTGGGTCAATCCTTTCTGGTCATCGCCGTGAAAATCCATCAAAGAGTATACCACTTCAATGTCGCCGCCTGTCTGCGGGAGGGGAACGTGAGCGCCGGAGTGACCGTCGCCGGACTCCTTGTCTCCTTCAGCTTTATCCTCAGGTCAACGATTGCCGGCAGCTTCACCGGCTGGGCGGAGAGCCTGGGGTATTTTTTAGCCAGCGCCCTGACCGGTATCATCGGGCTTTTTATCTTCCAGCGGCTGGCCGGTTTCGTCTTCCTTGCCAAGATCCGGATCACCGATGAAATAAACCGGTCGAACACGGCCGCCGCCATTCTTGTTCAGGGGATTACCATCACTCTCGCCCTGATCATCAGCCGTCTGATCTGAGAGGTCCGCCATGGAAAAACCAAAGGTGAGCAAAAAAATCCTGGTCGGCGGCATCTTCTTCCTCGCCCAGACACTCCTGGCCGGTTGCGATTCGGGACCGGAACCCAAGGCCCTCAAGAATCCCGGCGCCCATGCGGAATGGGAAATTGAAAACGATATGGCCGATAAACCGGCCGGCGTCATGACGGAGGTGGCGGAAGTCGCCCCCAACAGTTTCCGGATCGCCAACGAATATCCCAGCCGGACCACAGGTGTCGTCGTCAACCGGATGAACGGCCTGCGGGAAACGATCCCGGCGGAGAATCTCGAAACGGTCATGGGTCCGCCTGGACAGCAACCGGGGGGCTTCGGCCTGGGATCCGTTTTAGCCTCCGGGCTCGTAGGTTACATGATGGGGCGAAACACCTCGCTGAACCCGTCCGTTTACAGGAATTCCGATCTCTACGTCCAAAGCCTGGCCAACCGGGAACTCGTTATGCGGCGCATCCGGGAAGAAGAGCAAAAACGTCCCGGATGGAGCGGACGAAGCTATTATTACGGCTATGGCCGGCGTTATGACGGGCAGGATCATACCCTCCGCAGCCCTGACGGTTCGATGAGGACGTCCAAGGCTCGTTCCGGATTCTTCTCCCATTTTACAAGCGGTACGCGCAGCTTCTCCGGCTGAAGATGAAACATTTATGAAATTGATCCCTGCTCAGTCCGTACCGGAGAGCGTTTACAAAAAAATTGGCTTCTACTGGTACGAGACTCCGGAAACACCGCCCTATATCGCCGATGAACTCATCGTCATCAGTCCGGAGGAGGGCGACGCTTATTACCGCGCCGCCGGCGAACTATACGACCTTTTTATTGCGGCGGGACAACACGTCATCGATCATCGCCTCTATGACCAGCTCGATATTCCGCCGACGCTGATCCCACTAATAGAAGAGACCTGGAATGACGATGCCCATTTTCATCTCATCGGCCGCTTTGATCTGGCCGGCGGCCTCGACGGACAACCGATCAAACTTATCGAATTCAACGCCGACACACCGTCGCTGATCTTTGAGGTCGCTCTTATTCAGTGGCTCCTCCTCAGACACAATCATCTCGATGAGGAGCGGCAATATAACCGCCTCTATGAAACCCTGAAAGAATCGTTCACCAGGATCAGAAAACTCCATACCACCACCGGCGAGGATGATAGCCCCATTCCCTGTGCCCTGTTTTCCTGCTTTAATCTGGGCAGCGAGGATGAAAACACCACCCGGCTCCTGGAAGAGATTGCCTACGAGTCGGGATTTATCACCTCTTTCGAATATATCGAAGATGTAACCTTTTCCGAAGAAAAAGGCATTGGCAACAGCGAGGGCGAGGTTTGCGACTACTGGTTCAAATTGGTTCCTTACGAGCTTATGGTTTCGGAAGAACCGGAACTTGTCGAAATGCTGACCGCCATCGTCGGGAATCAAAAAACGGTCATTCTCAATCCCCCCTACTCCCTGCTGTTCCAGTCGAAAGGCCTGCTGAAAATCCTCTGGGATCTTTTCCCCCGCCATCCCCTGCTTCTGGAAACAGCACCGGAACCACTGACGGGAAAATCATGCGTGGAAAAGAAAACCTTTGGTAGAGAAGGGGCCAACATCCGCATTCTCAGTCCGACCGGAGAGTTGCTGGCAAGCACACCGGGGGAATACCATAATTTCCAGTCCATTTATCAGGAATTCATAGAGCTCCCCCGGGACAGTGCAGGGAAAAGCTATCAGGCAGGCGTCTTTTTCTCCTATGAACCATGTGGCCTCGGCTTCCGCCGGGAAACTGGCATTATACAGAATTTTTCACAGTTTATCGGACATTTCGTCGGTTGACATTTTTGCTGCAATCATGGTAGGGCAACTCCCCTGATAAAATGAAGACATCCCGGCGGCGGGAATTTGGAGGTTACCATGTTTTTAAAACAGATACAGGTCGGCCAAATGGCTGTTTTCGCCTATCTGCTCGGAGATGAGGAAACAGGAGAGGCCCTGGTGATTGATCCGGCGGCGGAAACATCCAAGCTCGTTTCCCTGGCGGAAAAAAACAATTTAAAAATCAAATATATTGTCAATACCCACGGGCATGTGGACCATATAGCCGGCAATCAGGACATGAAGGAGCGCACGGGGGCCAAAATCATCATTCATGAGGCGGACGCCGAGATGCTCGTCTCCACCCCCGCCATGTATCTACGCATGTTCGGCGCCAAGCAGTCCCCTCCTGCCGATATCACCGTCAAGGAAGGAGATGTTATTACCCTGGGGAAGATCTCTTTGGAGGTTCTGGCCACCCCTGGACATTCACCCGGCAGCATGTGCCTGCGCGGAGACGATCTGGTTTTCACCGGCGACACCCTGTTTGTAGGGGCTGTGGGCAGAACTGATCTGCCCGGAGGATCATGGGCTGTCATGGCTCGCTCCCTCAAAGAGAAACTGGCCGTCCTTCCCAACGAAACGAAGGTATTACCGGGACACAATTACGGCGCCGCCCCGACCTCAACGATCGGATATGAGAAGCTGCATAACCCTTTTCTCAAATTTTGATATTAATTTTAAAATCAAGGGGGTCACACCATGAGCGACCAGCTTATTTCCACATCCATGCCCGGCCTTTCCTTAATCGGTCGTGGAAAGGTCCGTGATATCTATGCCCTGGAGTCCCAGTTGCTGATTGTGGCAACGGACAGGATTTCCGCCTTTGACGTGATCATGCCCAACCCCATCCCGGGCAAAGGCCGGATTCTCACCCAAATGTCCGCCTTCTGGTTCCGGAAGATGGAGGATATAATCGGCAACCATATAATATCCATTAATCCCGATGATTACCCCGAGGCGTGCCGGCCCTATCGGGATATCCTGACCGGGCGCAGTATGCTGGTGAAAAAGGCGCAACCCCTGCCCGTAGAATGTATAGTACGGGGATACCTGAGCGGTTCGGGCTGGAAGGATTACCTGAATAATGGCGCCGTGTCGGGAATTCGTCTGCCCGCAGGATTGAAGGAGTCGTCCCGGCTGCCTGAGCCCATCTTCACCCCTTCGACAAAGGCCCCGGAGGGGGAACACGATATGGCCATCACCAAGGCAGAGACGGAAAACATGATCGGACGGGAATTAACGATAAAGATCATCACAACCAGTGTTGCCGTTTATAACCGGGCCGCCGCTCTGGCCCTGACCCGGGGGATCATTATCGCCGACACTAAAATGGAATTCGGCATTATTGACGGAGACCTTATTATCATCGATGAACTCCTCACCCCGGACTCATCCCGATTCTGGCCCCAGGACACCTACGAGGAGGGAAGAGGACAGAGCAGTTTTGACAAGCAATTCCTCCGGGACTATCTCCTGTCTCTCGCGTGGGATCAGCGCCCCCCTGCCCCCAATCTTCCTGATGATATAATCAGTAAAACTGCCGAAAAATATGAGGAAGCACTACGAAGGTTAACCGCTTGAGATATACTCATGAACCTTGACATAACCGCCTATCGTTATTAGATTAGCGCCGCTTTTACTGCAACCGGAACATCCGGAAGCACCAAGACAAAGACCAGAAAAGAGATTGAAACAAGTCCATGACGAAACGCGATTATTATGAAATTTTAGAAGTAAGCCGCACAGCCACCGAAGATGATATCAAGAAAAGTTACCGCCGCCTGGCGATGCAGCACCATCCGGACCGAAATCCGGGGGATCGGAAAGCGGAGGACAAATTTAAGGAAGCCGCCGAGGCCTATGAAGTCCTCAGCGACCAGCAAAAAAGGGAAATCTACAATCAATATGGCCACGAGGGATTGAGCAGTTCTGGTTTCCAGGGCTTTTCCGGTGACGATATTTTTTCGAGTTTTGGCGATATCTTCGGCGACATCTTCGGATTCAGCAACGGGCGCTCCCGGTCGCGAAGCTCCGCCCGGGCGGGGGCCGATTTGCGATATGACATGCAAATCTCTTTCATGGAAGCCGCCTTTGGCCTCTCCAGGGATATCGATATCGACAAATATCAAAGATGTCATGAATGCGGCGGGACCGGATCGGCGCCGGGAACCGCACCGGAGGTATGTTCGCGGTGTGGCGGCCGCGGTCAGGTCACCCAGTCCAGCGGCTTCTTCAGCATCAGCACCACCTGCCCCAGTTGTCGCGGAGTGGGCCAGACCATCTCCCACCCCTGCAAAAGCTGCCGGGGCGCCGGCCGGGAAAAGGTTGCCAAAATCGTCCAGATCAAGATTCCTGCCGGCGTCGAAACGGGCTCCCGCCTCCGGTTGCGTGGGGAAGGGGAACAAGGGGAACATGGCGGTCCCAGCGGAGATCTTTATGTTTTCATCCATGTTGAAGAACATGAATTCTTCCAGCGCTCCGATGACGACATTATCTGCCGGATTCCAATCTCATTTGTCCAGGCGGCCCTGGGAGACAATATCGAGGTGCCGACCCTGGTAGGAACGGAAAAACTGAAAATTCCCCGGGGCACCCAGAACGGCAAGATCTTCCGTCTGAAGGGAAAGGGGATTGCCCATCTGCGCGGATTCGGCCGGGGCGATCAGGTCATCGAAACCGTCGTGACCATTCCAACCAATCTCAACCGGCGTCAGGAAGAACTCCTCAAGGAATTCTCCCACCTCAGCGGCAAATAATTACCTTTACTGCCCCTTTACAGACAGGCGCGAATAAGGTAAGAGGGTTGTCATAATGACTATCTTTATGAGGGAGGAATGGTACATGAAAAAAAGGATTCACCGTTCAGTATTACTACTCATGGTTGGCCTCTTTATCCTGACCGGTTGCGCCGCCGTACTTGTCGGCGGGGCCGTTGTGGGCGCCGGCACGGGAACGTACATGTTCATCAACGGGGAATTGAAGACAGATTATAATTACAATTTCGACAAAGTCTGGTCAGCCGTTGAAAAAACTGTGGCCGCAATGCGGGGCACGGAAGTCGCTCCGGCAAAAGGCATCGGCACTGGTCATATCGATTCGGTGATCAACGGCGAAAAAGTCCGGATTTCCGTTACCTTCAAAGAAAAAGATATTACCACGGCCGCCGTCAGGGTGGGGATGGTTGGCGATGAAACGGCATCCCGGATGATTCAGGCCAATATCGCCGACAATCTGGGCAAGAAATAGCAGGGCCGGGAAATGGCTTATCGTCTCCTGCCTTCCCTGCTCTGCCTGATCGTGCTGGCATGGACTCCTCCCGTCGCCCATGGACAGCAGATCCCGGTGCATCAATGGCCGGACAGGCTGACCCTGTGCGGAGAGCGGGTTCCCCTCGAGCGTCAGGACGTCTGGGAGATGATGGACCAGGCCTTTGTCTCGTCGGTCTATAATCAGCCGCGGGTGATTCTCTGGATCAAACGGGCCCACCGTTATTTCCCCTATTTGGAAAGGCGTCTCCGGGAACGCAACCTGCCTGATGACCTCAAATATGTCGTCGTCGTGGAAAGCGCCCTGAAGACCTACGCCACATCGAGCGCCAAGGCCGTCGGCCCCTGGCAGTTCATTGATGGGACTGGGAAGAGGTACGGTCTCCGCGGCGACCGCTGGATCGATGAGCGGTACAATTTCGAGCGGGCAACGGAGGCCGCCCTGAACTACCTGACCGATCTTAACAAGGAATTCAAAAGCTGGAGTCTGGCCATCGCCGCCTATAACTGCGGAGAGAACAGAATGGCCAGGGATTTGAGAACCCAAGGGGTCAACAATTTTTATGACGTCGACCTGCCTCTGGAGACGGAGGCCTATATCTTCAGCATCCTGGCGGCAAAATCAATCCTCTCAAATCCCGCCGTTTACGGCTATTCCATCCCGGCCGCAAAAAGGTATCCACCCCTGGAATATGACGAAATTGATCTCTCTCTATACCGGGAGGTACCCATAACAGCCATCGCCAACGCCTGCGATACAACCTACAAGATCATCAAGGAAATGAATCCGGAAATCCGCCAGAACGCCCTTCCTTCAGGAAATTTCAAGTTGCGCATCCCCAAGGGGAAAGCCCCGGAATTCAGTGCCCGTCTTAAAAAAGAGATGTCCCGGTAAAAACCCGTCAACTCAATAACAACACCCAATAATGGGTATGAATAATTAAACAGGGGCTAAGGAATTCACCCCCCCAGCCCCTGTTTAGAAATTTTGATTTGGTATGACAAAACACCTTACTGTTTTGTCGTGCCTGCCCCCGGGATCTTCATGTCAAACTTCTTATGGCAATCGAGGCAGTAAACCTTGGAAGCCTTGTGGCCGCCATGGCAGACCGTACAGGCAATATCCCCCAGGTGGGACTTGTGGGGATTGCGGTCCTTGAAGTCCTTCGGTTCTGTCTTCATGGCCAACTTTTCCATCGGACCGTGGCAGACCAGGCAACGGCTGTTTTCCACCGTGTCATCGGCCTTGGGAAGGGCCTTGCCGTGACATCCGGCGCAGCCGATATTGGCCTTGGCATGGAGATTATCCGTGAAGCTCGATCCTCCCCAAGAGGCGAAGATTTCCTTCATCATGGCGACATCCTCCTTGGTCGGAGCGCCCAGCGATCCCTTGACCCCCGTGATGCTAAAGTTTTTGCCGGGAACCCAGGTATGGCAGGCAGTGCAGTCCTGCTTCCCTTTGGGGGGGACGTGGGCCAGGTGCATCCGGCTGGAAAAAGCGTTTTTCTCGGCTTTCCCGGCGAGATCCGGGGCATGGCAGGACGTACATGCCAAAATGTTATTCCCCTTTACGGGAGGATGCCCCTTGGGAACAACCTTGGTAAAATCGGCATGACAACTCTGGCAAGATGCCTTGGCCGGTTTGGCAGCTTCCGCCCCCCGATCTCCAACAAAGAAATACATTACCGCAAAGCCCACAAACAGCATAATAATGGTCAGGCTGATCTTTTTCATAGTTAATTCACCTCAAGTAAAAGCAAGGGGAGCGGTTCCGCCGTCCCCTTGCAGTAATACTTATCCCTGCTCCTTTGCTGCGCTGGTCCCGGCGACACGGCCAGGCCAAAGGCGACGCAGTCGGGAATGGCGTTGCTTCCCAGGCGGTTGGAGCCGTGAACGCCGCCTGCTACTTCTCCCGCTGCATAAAGCTTCGAGATCACACTGCTGTATTTTTTTATCATTGACATCAGGATTGTGTCAATATGTATCTTTGACTCTCTTGAACGAGGAGAGCATAGCGAGGCAGCGCCATAACTGCGATTGATTTACCGGAAGGGCAGAAAATAGTGGATAACCCTATGGATTTCGTGTAATGGGACGCCATGAATACACAGAAGGGTCCAAGAAAGAAAAAAAGACCCTTGACGGGCTCGGCACAGAGATTCCGGCACATTTTTGAACATTCCCCCGCCATGGTCTATCTGAGCGACACTGCCGGTCGAATCGTCATTTAAAAGCGCCGGGAAGAACGTCCTATGAAGACGGATCATTCCCTGCGAATCGACAAATAACGAAGCTTGCAGAGGGCTTCAAAAACAAATTTTCCATATACGGAGGTACAAAAAGATGAAGATAGCTGTTGTGGGAGCGGGATCATTGGGTACAATCCTCGGTGCGCTGCTGGCCAAAGGCGGTCGCGACGTCACCCTGGTCGACGCCAATGAGGAACATGTCAAAGCCCTGAATGAAAAAGGGGCACAGATCGTGGGATTTATAGAAATGACTGTCCCGGTCAAGGCGATCATGCCTGCGCAGATGGAAGGAACCTATGACCTCGTCATTTACCTGGTCAAGACGACCTACAACCATGTCTCCTTACCCCAGATCGTTCCCCACCTGCATGCGGAGAGCATCGTCCTGACGCTGCAGAACGGCCTCCCCGAAGACGCGGTGGCCGAATATGTCGGATCCAAACGGACCCTCGGCGCTGCCGTCGGCTGGGGAGCAACCTGGATGGCCCCCGGCGTATCCCAGTTGACTTCCCCGGCGGATAAAATGACCTATGACATCGGCGAACTGGATGGCAAAATGACGGACCGCCTCAAGAAGGTGAAAGAGGTTTTGGAGCCGGCAGGAGTACCTATTCTAACTGATAAACTGATGGGCATCCGCTGGACCAAGCTCCTGGTCAACTCCACCTTCAGCGGCATGTCGGCAGCGCTGGGCTGTACCTACGGGGATGTCCTGGACAATCCCAAGGCCCTCACCTGCGTCGCTCACATCGCCAATGAGTGTCTCCATGTGGTTGCCGCTCTGGGCGTCAAACCGGACCCCATCCAGGGGGTAGATGTCGGGATTCTGGCATTTGCCAACCAACAACAGATGAAGAAGACCTTCATGATCTACCAGATGGCTTTCGGCCCCCACCGCGCCCTCAAGGCGAGCATGCTGCAGGACTTGGAAAAAGGTATCCCCTGTGAAATAAACACGATCAACGGAAAAGTTGCGGAAATGGGGATAAAGGCAGGCGTGGCCACTCCCATGAACGACAAGGTGGTGGAAATCGTTACGGCCTGCCAGGAAGGCAAGCTGAAGCCGGAGATGTCCAACCTGGACCTCTTTGTGCTGCCCGAAGTGCCAGAGGGGCCTGCGGAACCCCCCAGACCGGCTGTTTCCAGCGCCCCGTCAGCACCTGTGGCGAAGAGCAAGGTTCCGCACCACAAGCGGATCATCACCTGCGCCATTACCGGTTCGATCCATACCCCGACCATGTCGGAGCATCTGCCCATCACTCCCGATCAGATCGCCCAGAACGCCCTCGACGCCGCCAACGCCGGGGCGGCCGTGGTCCACATCCATGCCCGGAACCCCGCCGACGGCATGCCCGTGGCGGACCTGAAGATCTTCGACGAGATCATAACCAAGATCCGGGAAAAGAACAAGGACCTCGTTATCTGTATCACCACCGGCGGCGGGGCCGGTATGACGGTGGAGCAGCGGGCCTCCGTAATCCCCCGCTTCAAGCCCGAGCTTGCCTCCTGCAACCTCGGTTCCATGAACTGGGGCGTCTTTTCCCTGGCCGAGAAATTCACGGAATTCAAATATCCCTGGGAGGGAGCGATGATGGAGATGGCCAAAGGCTACGTTTTTCAGAACACCTTCGCCGATCTCTTCAAGATTACCTCCATCATGGCGGAAAACGGCACGAAACCGGAATTTGAGGTCTATGACATCGGCCACCTATACAACTGCGGCTATCTCCTGATGGCGGGCTGCGTCAAGCCCCCCGTCTATCTCCAGTTCGTTACGGGGATCCTCGGCGGCATCCAATCGACCCCTTACGATCTCGTCAACCTCAACACGACGGCGGACAGGGTCTTCGGCCGAGGCAACTATCAGTGGTCCGTAATCGGCGCCGGGCGCAATGAATTCCCCGTCTGCACACAGGGGCTTTTCCTGGGAAGCCACGTCCGCGTCGGTATGGAGGACAACCTCTTCGTGAAGCGCGGCGTCCTGGCGAAGAACAACGGCGAGTTGGTGGAAAAGATGGCCAGGATCATGCGGGAATTCGACTTCGAACCGGCTACGCCCGATGAAGCGCGGGAAATCCTGGGGCTAAAAAAATAGACCGATAAGGGTGGAGAAAGAGCCTGTCCATCCATTCAGATAAGATTGATCCATAAAGGCAGCGTCTGCGGACACTGCCTTTATGCTTTAACGAACCGGGCATCAGCGGCTATTTATTGCTCAGGGCATCTTGTTCCCCGGAAGCAAAGTTTACAGGCACGTCAATCCTGGTAAACAGCGGAAAATGATCCGAGGGATAGCACTTTTTTAAGCAAAGTTGAATAATTCTCGCATCCAGGACCCGGATGGAAGAGGAGACAAAAGTATAATCCAATTTGAAGCGAAAGAAAAATCTGCGATATCCATGGAAAGTTGCCGCATTGCGCAGATTCGGATAGCGAACCCGGAAGGTGTCTCTCAATGGGTCGGGATTTAAGACTCTCCCTTTGTTCCTGATGCTTAAAGGAATTTTGCCCTTTAAATACTTAATGGGTGCACTCTTTTCCCGGGAGTTAAAATCACCTGTCAGGACAAAGGCATCCGGGTAAGAGCGGGCATGAATGCGCTGCATAAGCAAGATAACGCTTTTTTTCCGTGAGTATGGGGAAAGATGATCCAAATGGGTATTATAGAAATAAAAAGGCTGTTGAGAATCTTTGTCGGTCAACCGCACCCAGGCGCATTTTCTCGTCATGATGTTTCCCCATCCCTTTGAACCGGGAATTTCGGGTGTGTCGGAAAACCAGAAGATGCCTTGCTCGGAGAGGACAAAGCGCGCTGCATTAAAAAAAATGGCATTATGCAGCACTCTACCGCTGCCTGAATTTTCCGCACCGCTCATCTTGTATCCGGGAAGCATGGAATGAATTTCCGCAATCTGAAAGTCTAACGCTTCCTGCAGGCCCAGAACATCCGGATGACATCGGGTCAAAACCTCGCTCACAAGATGGCGTCGAAATACCCAACTGTTTCTGCCGTCATGCGCCGTTCCCCGGCGAATATTAAAGCTCATTATTTTTAAACTCAAGCCCGACTCCGGCGGCGCATCAGAGAAAGTATCTGTTGGGACGTTGGGGGGGGTTCGCCGTGAATTGAAAGCCCGCAGCCAATTTACCGGTCGAAGAATCGACCTTTTGACAAATTTAAGTCCCTTCATATTTCGTTTTCACCTTATCTCAAATCACGGGTTTAATTCATTGCATTCTTAATATTTTCATTTCTTAATAAAATAAGCATGATACATGAGAAAAGCAAGTATCTGTACGACTAAAAACAACTTGCAGCATGAATTATTTGGTGTACACTACTGACAATCAATATCACACGAAAGAGTTTACATTCGGATAGAGCATGAGATTAATCAGACTTCTTTTTTTATTCTTCCTGTCGGTTCCAATCTTGGTTACCAGCAGCGGCTGTGCGACGTTGCCGAATGTCACTGAAAAGATTGACGCGGCTCCGACCACCCAGGAACCGAGCCAAATCGTTTCGGCCAAAGGACTGCTATCTCCAAAACAGAGCAAGGCCATCATGGAAAGGCTAAAACGATCGGTCGCCCCGACGGACATTCTGGACCGCCACACTGCCGTCGTGGAATCGGTCACCGAAAGTCCGCTGACGAAGGGGAACAAAGTCACTCTCGTCACCGATGGCCAAGCTGCCTATGCCGCAATGTTCAAAGCCATAGAGAGTGCCAGAGACCATATAAACCTTGAAACCTATATCATCGATGATGATGAGGTGGGCCGCAAATTTTCCGACCTGTTGTTGAAAAAAAGGGCGGAAGGTGTTCAGGTTAATCTCATTTATGACAGCGTGGGCAGTTTCAATAATCCCGCTTCTTTTTTTAAGCGCTTGACGGACGGAGGAATTAAGGTTGTCGAATTTAATCCGATCAATCCGCTGAAAGCTCGCGGAAACTGGCTTCTCGCGCATCCGGATCACCGTAAAATTTTGATTGTCGACGGCAAAATCGCCATAACAGGCGGAATCAACATCAGTAGCGTTTACTCGAGCAGGCTTTCCGGGGGTAGGATTATAGAAAAAGGGAAACCGCTGCCCTGGCGTGATACGGACGTTCAAATTGAAGGTCCTGCTGTGGCTGAATTCCAAAAGCTCTTTCTTGACACGTGGTCCAAGCAGAATGGGCCTAAACTATCCGGAGGGAACTACTATCCAAGGGCAAAAGAAGATGGGAATGCCCTGGTGCGAGTCGTCGGCAGTATACCAGGCGCGGACAACAGAATCATGTTTATCGTTTATGTGGCCGCCATCACCTTTGCGGAGCATTCTATTCATCTGACGAATGCCTATTTTATACCTGACGACCAGATACTGAAGGCTTTCACGGATGCAGCCGGGAGAGGCGTTGACGTCAAGATTATTCTACCCGGGACCACCGATTCCGCGGTGGCCTTATATGCAGCGCGGTATAATTATTCCGGGCTGTTGGAAGCAGGGGTAAAAATATACGAACGCCGCAATGCCTTACTGCATGCAAAAACTGCGGTTATTGACGGTGTCTGGTCGACGGTCGGTTCCACCAACATGGACTACTGGAGCCTTTTAAGCAATGACGAAGCGAATGCGATTGTCCTGAACCGTGATTTCGCTGCGGAAATGGAGAAGACATTTACCAAGGATATTGGAGAGTCCCATCAGATTAAAGAGAAAGAGTGGAAAGAGAGACCCCTATTCTCGAAGATAAGGGAATGGTTTGCACATTTGTTTATTCGCTGGCTGTAGACCGGTTAGAGAGCTATGACACTTAGGAAACGATACCTATTCTTTTTTTCTTTGGCATTGACCATTTTCCTGCTGATCCCTGCCTTCACGGTGGATACAGGAATATCCGCAGAGAAAATGCCGCAGGTATCGGACCACTTCGATGGCCTCCGGTATTTCAATCCCGATGTTCCTCAACCTCCGCCATATCCCCCGGGTTCGACAACAAGACGTGGCGCCACCTGGTGGGTTTGGAACTGGCTTCTAAACAATGATTGGCCGGAATGGCCGGAGGTAAAGGATATTCCGCCTGGACCGCGTCCTGTCGCCCGTGCCCCGAAAGGGGTGATGAGCGTGACCCCTGTCGGTCACGCCACATTCCTCATTCAAATGGATGAAATCAACATTCTCATCGATCCAATCTGGTCGGACCGTTGCAGCCCCGTATCATGGGCGGGTCCCAAGAGACACAGTCCGCCCGGCATCCGCTTTGAAGATCTGCCTCTTATCGATGTCGTGCTTGTGTCCCACAATCACTATGATCACCTTGATCTTCCCACTCTGGAGCGCCTCGCGGCAAAGGGAACATCGCGCTCTATCGTGCCTCTCGGCAATCTCGATCTTGTCCGGAGCGCCGGCATCCCCGCTGTGGATGAGCTTGATTGGTGGCAGTCGGTCCGTGTGTCTCCCGACGTAACGATAACCTTGGTTCCCGCGCAGCACTTTTCGAATCGCACCCTGTGGGACCGCAATCAAACCCTCTGGGGAGGTTTTATCATCTCCGGACCCTCTGGTAATATTTTTTATTCCGGGGATACGGGTTACGGTCCCCATTTTCAAGAAATAACCCGCCGCTTTTCACCGATCCGGGTGGCGCTCCTTCCCATCGCGCCCTTCCGGCCGCAGCAGACAAAAGAGCCGGCTCCCGGGTATCGACTAATTGTCCACATGGGACCTGTGGAGGCTGTCAAAGCGCATCTGGATCTGGGCGCACCGTTCACCATCGCCGCCCACTTCCAGGTCTTTCGGCTTGGCATCGAGGGGTTTGATGATGCCGTGACTATTCTGACCTCGACATTGAAGAAACATAGTCTGAAGCCCGATACCTTCATCGCACCTGTGTTTGGTCAAGCTATTATCATGCCCTCCATGCCGAATGCACTACCGACGCTCGTGTTTAAAGAGCATTGTACCGAATCGAAACTTTTCAATGGCTGCCCGCCCATAAACATGAATTTGGAAGAGGAAGCATTTCACTGATCGTGCCGTTCGGAGGGTTTGAAACACGAGCTATGGATTGAGGAGCTATTACATGAAGAAAAATATTCCGATATTGCTCATAATACTTATTTCGTTGGTCGCGGTGCGTGCTTATGCTCAGGATTCCCGCGAGGCGGCTAAAATACAGCTTTTAATTGCATCCGTTGAAACTCTGGAAGGAGCGAAGTTTATCAGGAACGGCAGAGAGTATGATGCCCGGCCGGCGGCAAACCACTTGCGCCTTAAACTCAAAAATGCGGGTAATTACGTAAAGACGGCAGAAGACTTTATTAAGTATTGCGGCTCTAAATCTTCTATGACAGGTAAACCATACCTGATAAGGTTTTCAGACGGCACTACCGTGAAAGCCGAGGTATTTTTCAGGAAAAAGCTCGTGGCGTTTGCTAAGGAGAGCCCATAATCCCATGTAACCATATGTCAAGGCGGCATTATGTTACCCCCTGCTCCGTCCTCTTTTGCTTGTCGGCACTCCGCAGTCACACCTTTCGGGATCAGCATTACGGCAGTCCAGATCAGCAGGGGCAAGATGACCAAGTCGTCGAGATGCCCCACCACAGGAATAAAGTCCGGGATCAAATCTATTGGGGAAACGGCATATGCTATTGCGGCCCCGAGCAAGAGTTTTGAGACACGCGGCGTGCGCGGATGCCGAAGCACACGCCGATAGAATTCGATCTCCTGCAAAAAGCGTCTGACCAAACTGCGCGAATGTTCTAGTAATTTCATTTCCCCGGCCATTATGAACCATTATGTACATGATATATCTCTAAAAATTATATTTGTTGGTATCAGAAATCGCCCGGGGGAATATGGAAGAGCCCGGCGATTACGCCGTCAAAATAATCCGGCACGTAGCGGTCCCATAACTTCACGGGGAGATCTTTCAATTCCCCCTGGTTTGACAGGGTAAACAGGAAAAGGTAGCGCATCAGATATTCTACGTTTTTCGCCAAATGTCCCCGGTACTGCTGGCGGAGGCGTTGCGCGATCGTCCTGTCCTCATGCATGCAGCGACCGATCTCGCTTTCCAGCATCTCCTGGTAGTTGGAGACGATAATTTCCAGATAGACGTCTTCCTCTCCGGAAAGGACAAAATCAGCGTAATTCCGGTCCACCTGCGCCGGAGCTACACCCCGGCTTGCCATGACAGCGTACACACTTGCCGGCAGAAGCCCCCGGATTAATTCATCCTTGGGCGGCTCGATGCGGACCACCAGATTGACGGCGTTGTAAAGCCCCTGATGGCGTTCCTGCTCTACCACCCGGCAATGCTCGATATTGTTAAGCGCCGTTAGTATCCGCCCCTGTTCGTCGTCTTCCAGGACCACCTTTACGCCAGCTACGTCATTGATAACCAGGTCGGTCGCCCCCTTGATCTCCCGCTGCCGCTGCAGATCTTCGACAAACCGTTCTTCCGCATCGAGAAATTCGCCGAGCATCTCCTCCGGGGAAGTAAGCAGGTATTCCCGGGGAATACATAGAAGCGCGGCCCGCTCATCAGCCAGGGTTTCGGCGTGTCTTTTGATCGCATCAAAGATCCAGTCAATTATCCGTCTCGCCCCTTTTTCTGCCAAACGCCGGATGCGCTTGATCCGCCATGATCCTAGATAATCCTCTCCCTCTTCCTGCCTCTTGAAAAACAGCATCGCCTGGCAGGGCGTTTCGCGATAGAATCGTCCGGGATGTTCTTCATAGTCCCTGATCAGCCTCTCGATGCGGGGGTTGTGGTATGGCGGCCTGCGTACCATGGCGTCCTTGATTTCACCCTTCAGACTGATCCGCTCCCCCCGCAGGTCCGAACCATGCAATTCCCGGAAAAGCGTCCCGGCAAAATGGTGGAGATACCGGGAAACAAAAAACTGGTTGAAATGGACCAGACGGGTAATCAAGTCGCCGTCGCCGGTCTGAACATTACCGTACATTGAACGACGGATAAGATCTTTCAGTTCATTCCGATGCAGGTAGCTATTGATGGTGATCATGGCGCCTCCGCCTCAAGTAACTTTTCCTTTACAATCGGTTTTTCTTTCTTTATAATTAAGCTGCAATGGTTTTGGGTTCTCATTAACTCCATCTGATCGGCCGGATCTTTCTACCAATTATATCAATACAGGGGCTTCCTCAATGGAAGATACCATAAACAAGACAAAATAGACAGGCATCAAAGAGGTGACGACATGGCACAGGATGACGCATTGGACCAGACCTATGGAGGTCTCGACATCGGAAGGAAAGTTCAGGCACTAAGGGAAAAGCAGCAGTTGACGATCATGGATCTGGCAGCAAAAACCGGCCTTTCCAAGTCCGTGCTTGTGGAAATAGAATCGGGCGAGGTTATACCCC
The DNA here is from genome assembly GCA_023231165.1 of Syntrophales bacterium. GTDB lineage: Bacteria > Desulfobacterota > Syntrophia > Syntrophales > UBA8958 > UBA8958. The sequence continues at coordinate 18,585 of JALNVY010000010.1, forward strand.
CGGTCGCCATACTTCTCAAGCTTGCCAAGGTCATGAACGTGGGTATGGCGTACTTCTTTCAGGATACAACCGTTACGGACAAGGTTTCTGTTACCCGCAAAGACCAGCGGATACGGATCAAGAGGCGCCCCCATCATCACGAAGGAGAAGTGGATTATATCTATGAATCCCTGGAAACAGGGAAGCCGGACAAGCATATGGAACCTCTCTTCGTCGAATTCCAGCCGATGGAAACAGGAGACATGATTTTTTCAACCCATGACGGCGAAGAATTTGTTTACCTTTTAGAGGGGAAACTGGAATTCAGATCCCACGAACGTACGGAAATCCTTGCCCCAGGAGACACCATCTATTTTGAATCCGATATCAGTCATGCCTTTCGGGGACTCGACGGTAAGGCGGCAAGGGCAATCGTGGTTGTCTGGAACAGGCTTTAGGAAAGATTTGGGAGGCTGATTATGCTGGAAATCCGGTTTCACGGACGGGGGGGACAGGGGACGGTTGTCGCCACGATTCTGCTTTCGCAGGCCTTCTTCCAGGCCGGCTATCAGGTGCAGAGTTTTCCATTCTTCGGGGTGGAGAGGCGGGGCGCTCCCGTGGAAGCCTACCTGCGTCTGGATGCTAAAAAGATCCTGCTGCGGACCAACGTCACGGCCCCTGATCATGTGGTTGTGCAGGATCAGACCTTGTTGCAGAGTATCGATGTCACCCGGGGCTTGAAACCGGGGGGCTGGATCCTGCTCAATAGTCCCGAAGCCGCTGCGGACCCGGGTCGGTTCCGGGGTCTCAAGGTTGCCTGCGTGGATGCTACCCGGATTGCCCTGAAACACCAGTTGGGAACCCGCACCCACCCCATTGTCAATACGGCCATGATGGGAGCATTTGCCCGCATGTTGGGAATACCGCCGATGGAGGCTGTCTGCAACGCTATCCGGGAAGAGGTCCCTTCTGAGCCGGATGCAAACATCGCCGCCGCCAGGGAAGCTTATGAGGAAGTCATATTAATTGGCGATATAAAATAGGGGAAATATATGGAAACTGAACTTAGTCTGAAAAAGAACATGTACATGGCTCGGACATCAGTGACCACTGAAAGTAATAAAACCGGGTCATGGCGTTTTCTGCGCCCAAGATATGAAGAAAAAACCTCTCCCTGCAGCACCGCCTGCCCGGCGGGGGAAGATATCGCCCGGATCGAGATGCTCATTACCCAGGGGGCCTTCAAAGAGGCCTGGGAAACAATTCTGAGAGAAAACCCTTTGCCCGGCGTCTGTGGCCGGGTCTGTTATCACCCCTGTGAGGGGCGCTGCAACCGCAGGGAATTCGACACATCCATCGCCGTCCACACGATGGAGCGTTTTCTCGCCGATACGGCCGCCCGGAATGAAACGAAAACGGCACTGAAAAAGCTCTCCCCCAAAGGAAAGCGCGTCGCCATTATCGGTTCCGGTCCGGCGGGACTCTCGGCGGCCTGGTTTCTGAACATGCTCGGTTACGAAAGCGAGATCTTCGAGTCCATGCCGGAGGCGGGAGGACTATTGCGCTGGGGCATTCCGGCCTACCGCCTGCCGGCGACGGTCCTGGACAACGAGATTGTCCGGATCGAAAACCAGGGGGTCCGCATCAGAGTCGGCGAGACCGTATCGGCCTCCCGCTTCGAGGAGCTGAAGACCTCTTATAACGCCGTTTTCCTTGGCTGCGGTTACTGGCGAAACAGGACTCTTAATATTCCCGGCGAATCCGGAGAGGGCGTTGAAGACGGGCTGTCATTCCTCAGACAGCTCCGTCAGGGAGTAAAGCCGGACGTAACGGGAGTTTCCGCGATTATCGGCGGAGGTAATACCGCCATTGACGTCGCCAGGAGCATCATCCGCATGGGCGGACGAGCCGTCATTGTCTATCGAAGAAGACGGGAGGACATGCCGGCCTTCGACGAGGAAATCGAGAGCGCCCTTGAGGAAGGGGTGGAACTCCGGGAATTGTTGGCCCCGGTTCAGATCGCCGTCAAGGGATCGGACTGTATCTTGACGGTCCAGCAGATGAAAGTGGAAGGCCTCGACCGGGACGGCCGGGGGAAAATCGTTAACGATGGGACCAGCCCCGTAGAAATTTCGGTGCAGCGGGTCTTCGTGGCCACCGGCTCCGCAGCCGTAGAAACGTGGCATGAGCCTCCACCTGCCAAAGCGGATGGACATCATACCGCACTCCCGCCTCTGCATCTGAGTCATTGTACCCTCCAGCAGGAACCGCAGGGGACACTGATCATCTACGGCGGCGACCTGACGAATACGGACAAGAACGTCACCCAGGCTATCGCTTCGGGCAAGCAGGCCGCCATGGCCCTCGATACCCTTTTCCAGAGCGGCGCCGACGCCGTCAGGAAGCGTCTTGCCGCCTGTCTGGTCGGAGAGGGACCATCTCTTTCCATGGAAATATACATGAATGGTCCCCGAAAAGAGAGGAAACCCCACATCGTCTCGTATCAGGAAATCAATACGGATTATTTCCAGTTTGAACCACGGGTCATTCAACCACGGCTCCTTATTGAAGAGCGGACCTCTTCATTCGATGAAATCGAGCTGAAGATCTCCGCCAATACGGCGATGCGGGAGGCGGGACGGTGCTTCAACTGCGGGATCTGCAACGATTGCGACAACTGCTATCTCTTTTGTCCCGACGTCTGTATTCTGCGGGGTCGGGACATGACGGAACGCCACATCGATTACGATTACTGTAAGGGGTGCGGTCTGTGCGTCGTGGAGTGTCCCAGAAACGCCATGACTCTCGGTGAGGAGGAAAAACTATGAAAAAGGTCCTCGAAGGCAGCCACGCCGTGGCGGAAGCGGTTCGCCTGGCCAAGGTCCAGGTGATTTCCGCCTATCCCATCACTCCCCAGACCCATATTG
>JALNVY010000011.1 GCA_023231165.1 Syntrophales bacterium
CGGGGTCAGAAACCGAAGGATGAAAAGGCGCTGATCGCCATGATGAAGTCCCTTGCGGCGCTGATCAAAGATCGTCAGGACATTGATCAGATTGATCTTAATCCGGTGCTTGTCTATGAAGAAGGGGCTGTGGCGGTAGATTTCCGGATCTACAGCCGCCAGGCGTAACGTTAATCCAATCCCCACCACTCTCCCCTTGAAGGGATGTAACACGTTTGCGCCCCTCATAGGGAGAGACATGATATGATTGTTTCCATCACAATCCTGTATTCTGTCTCCTGAATTATCGTAGAAATTATGATGGGGATCGGAAGGGGAGAACCCGATCCCCATTTTCTTGTTTGTGTTTTTTCTGAATTTAGGGTAGCAAAGCGCCAATTATCAAAAAGGGAGGTAACATGCAGCTTACAGATGATCTCTATGCCTATGAATGGACAGATTACTTCGAGAATAATTGCAACAGCTTTTATATTGGTGGAAATATTGGGGCCATTATCGATCCCGGTCTGACAAAACACGTTCCCGATCTCCTGGGAAAGATGGCCCAGGATGGCATTGAAAGCAAAGACATCCGTTACATTATCAATACCCATTCACATCCCGATCATTTTGAAGGATCGGAATACTTCTACGAACAGGACATTCAAATAGCATTGAATAAGGAAGAACTTGATTTTCTCCGGGGGCCGGGCGGGGAACTATATGGACTATTCGGCCTCGTGGCACCCCATGCCAAAATCGACCTTTTTTTAGCGGAAGGACTTTTGACACTGGGTGATGAGGAGTTTCAGGTGCTGCATGTCCCCGGTCATTCTCCGGGCTCCATCGCCCTGTATTGGCCACGTCGGAAGGCCCTGTTCCCGGGAGACGTTATTTTCAATCAAAATGTAGGGAGAACGGATTTCCCCGGCGGTAACGGGTCGCTGCTGAAAAAAAGCATTTCCAAAATGAGCGTCCTGGATGTGGAATGGCTCCTGCCGGGACACATGGAGATCATCGAAGGGGCTAATAATGTGAAAAATGATTTTAAAACAGTCGTGGCTCAAATCTTTCCTTACATCTAAAAAGATCATAATTTTATGATTACAGCCAGAAGGACAGTTTTTTTCATCTCTGACGGCACGGCCATTACGGCGGAAACGTTGGGGCAGAGTCTCCTGACCCAGTTTAACCATATCCTGTTTGAACAAATCACCCTCCCCTTTATCGATACCGCCGCCAAGGCAGAGCGGGCGGTCAATCAGATCAATATGGAGGCAAGACAGACGGGACTCCCCCCTATCATCTTCAGCACCCTCATCAATGCCGATATTCGCAGTATTATAATGAAAAGTCAGAGTAAATTCTTTGACCTCTTTGAAGTCTTTATCGATCGCCTGGAACAAGTACTCAACGTTGAATCCTCCCATACCATTGGCCGCTATCACAGCTTCGTCAGCAACGGCATCTATGATGTCCGCATTGATGCCGTGAATTATGCCCTCGGAAATGACGACGGAATCTCCACGAAGAATTACGACAAGGCCGATATCATTGTCGTGGGTGTTTCACGCACGGGGAAAACGCCGACATGTCTTTATCTTGGCATGCAGTTCGGCATCTATGCTGCCAATTATCCCCTGACCGAGGAAGATCTTTTTGGACGCTACGACGAACTTCCCAACGTCCTGATCCCTTTCCGGAAGAAATTATACGGCCTCACCATCAAACCAGAACGTTTACACAGAATACGGTCTGAAAGGCGCTCCCAGAGCCGCTATGCCTCGCTCCACCAATGCCAGTTGGAAATTGCCGCCGCTGAAACGCTTTTTCTTTCTGAACACATACCATATATTAATATTACTACTGTATCCGTAGAAGAAATCGCTGCTACTGTCCTCCATGAGTGCGGGTTGCAGAGGCGAGTTCTTTGATATTCTCCTTAATTTTCATCAACATTTAGCAAATACGAAGCAAGGGTCAGTAACTATGATGCGCATGTTATGGAAGTATGAAGGCTTCGTCGAATAATTACTAAGCTGCGATAAGACCATTCTTCAAAGCTCCGGCTACGAAACTGCTTGACAAACGGGCACCTCGTTAATAGCTTAGCGTGAATTTAATTATCAGATAAAGGAGAGACAATCCCTTGAACAATACTTATCGGTGCAAGAAAAAGGGTAGTCTTATCAGTGAGGTATGCATTGATCAGGCATGTGAATGGCGCTTGAAGAATGAGGCTTTTTTTAATTGCACATGGGTTGCCTGTAATTTTGGACCGTTCACGCTGGAAGAAGTAGGCGAAATGATGGGGGTGACAAGGGAAAGAATCCGCCAGATCGAGGCCAAGGCCCTCAAGAAACTACAGCATAAAAAAAGGCGGGATCAGTTGCGTGATTTTGCATCCCCTGATAATGATTGGGATTTTTAATCGGTAGAATTCATATATGTTAACCCTTGGACATCTTCGATAGATACTCCCGGGTCATAAACTCATTCATGCGGATCTTTCTCTCCGGACCGGAAAACAAGTGCACCATGACGTCAAACTCCAGGTCCAAGGATAAATTTTTATCGAGTTTTTCCGTCATCACGGATATTTTCTTAACCGATTCAATCGCCCGGCCGGATCTTGCCGCCAGGCCTTCCGCCATAGCAATGGCTTCACCCATAAATTTTTCCGGCGTCGCCACTTTGTTTACCAAACCGATTCTCAGAGCCTCTTTTGCCCCGATTGGCTCGCCCAGCATGCTGATTTCCTTCGCCTTGGCCATCCCCACGAGATGCCTTAACGGGCTGAAGAGGGGATTCAAACCGAACTTTAGTTCGGGATGCCCAAAAATGGCGCTCTCCGAGGCAATTATCAGATCACAGACTGTCGTAATATTAAAGCCGCCCCCAAGAGCGATACCACCCACTGCGGCGATAACCGGCTTTCTGTAGGTGTAAATCTTCTTTAAATACTGGAGAATGGACCCGAAATACGGTGCGACTTCCTCATCGGAAAGGGCCGCCATTTCTTTGATGTCCATCCCGGCGGAAAAGACATATTCACCGCCGGTCATAATCAGGACCCTGATTGTTTCCTCGTTTTCCAGGTGGTTGAGGACATCGTTTAGTTCGAAACGCATTTCTCCGGACAGGGCGTTCATCTCCCGGGGGCGATTCATGGTAATGATGGCGTAACCTTCTCTCTTTTCAAGGAGAATTGTTTTATACATTCCTTGTTCCTGCCACCCGCTCCTTCAGTTCCTTGCCCACCTTAAAAAATGGTACTCGCCGCTCCTGTAGCTTGACTGCTTCCGTAGTCCGGGGATTTCTTGCTTGCCGGGCCTTTCTGCTTCTAACAGTAAAGTTACCGAAGTCGCGAATATCAATCCGCTCTCCTCTCTCCAAAGCTTCCATCATGGCGTCAAACATCCGATAGACTGCAAATACGATATCCGCAGCGCGATTATCCGGAAACTCCGCCTGTACCTTTGCGACCAATTCTCTTTTCGTCATAATATCTTACTCGCCTTACTCGTAAATATAATACGCCCCTGCCAGTCTTGCTTCCTGATCTTTCCATTCTGAAACCAGGGTAGAGAGACTATTTTTAAACAAAACGTCCCAATATGATTTTTTCTTGCCGGAATAGATCGCTTCCGGCTTACCCTTCATCCCCGACATGGTTCCCGCAAGCCCAATGGCATAATTCATATCGCCCAGTTCATCAACCAGCCCCGCCTGCTTGGCCTGACGTCCGGAAAATATCCTTCCGTCGGCAATGGCCTTCACTTTTTCCTTGGGCATTTTCCTGTCCGCCGCTATCGTATCCATGAAATAATCATTCATATCATCAATAACCGCTTGTAGAAGGGCTCTTTCTTCCGGGGTAATTTCTCTGGAAGGGGAGCCGATGTCTTTATATTTTCCGCTCTTGATTACCGATGGTTTCAAGCCGATTTTACTCAGCAGACCTTCGGCGTTGAGCAGATGCATCACCGTGGAAATACTGCCCGTAATCGAACCCGGATTGGCAACGATGCGATCGGCGGCACATGCAATGAGATAACCACCGGAGGCGCCAATGGAACCAATGGAGGCGACCACCTTTTTCTTTTTCTTCAGTTCCCGAACGGCCCCGTATATCTCCTGCGACGGCGCCACGGCGCCGCCGGGCGTCTCAATTCTGAGGACAACGGCGTGCACGGAATCATCTTTCGCAAGTTCTTCTAATTGCTGAATAGTTTCCCTAGCGTCGGTGATCACCCCCTCGACCGTGACCACCCCCACCTTTTCCGATGCCAGCAGGGACTTTCGCTTGCCGGAAAGAGCACTGACACTGAAAACTACCGCGGAAAAGACCATAGCCATCAGGATCAGGAGCACAAAGGCAAACAGGATGGGATGTCTTCTCATGCTTTAAGCTGGTCTATTCGTCGGAATCGAGGATCTTTACATCCGCCAGGGCTCTCCCCAGGCTGGATCCCATGTTTTCACGGTTGTTGAGGTACTGATGCTGACTATGAACCGTTGGCCCTTCGGCTGCAGTTTCATAGTCCTTGATACTCAGACGAATTTTTCTTGCTTTGGAGTCGATGCTTTTGATGGTTGCCGTAACTGAATCGCCGATAGCAAAGAGTTCCGATGCGGATTTGACCCGTTTCTGACTCAGTTCCGAGATATGCACCAGGCCCTCGATACCTTCTTCGATTTCAACAAATATGCCGAAATCGGTGATATTGGTGACCTTACCCGACACGGAAGCGCCGGGACCATATTTATTGGTAAATTCTTCCCAGGGGTTCTTCTCGATCTGCTTGACGCCGAGGGAAAATTTTTCGTTTTCCACGTCAACATTCAGAACCATCGCTTCAATTTCCTGACCCTTCTTGAAAAGGTCGGAAGGATGTTTTAACTTCTGGGTCCAAGAGATATCGGAGAGGTGAATCAAGCCGTCTATCCCGTCTTCAATACCGACAAAAACTCCGAAATTAGTGATATTCCTCACTACCCCCTTAATCAGCGTTCCGACGGGATACTTCTCTCTCAGCGCCTCCCAAGGATTCGACATGGTCTGCTTAAGTCCGAGGGATATCCGCTTTTCATCTGTTTTGACTTCCAGGATCATGACCTGAACCTGCTGTCCCGGCGACAAAACCTTGGAAGGGTGCCTTATTTCTCTTGTCCAGAACATCTCCGAAATATGGACAAGTCCTTCCACGCCAGGTTCGAGTTCGATAAAAGCGCCGTAATCGGTGAGATTGACGACCTTACCCTCCATTACAGATCCTACCGGGTACTTTTCATTGATCGTCTCCCAAGGATTTTCAGTCAACTGCTTGAGCCCAAGGGCTACCCTTTCCTTCTCCCGATCAAAGGACATGACCTTCACCATAATCCGCTGGCCTTTACTGAAACTATCCGCAGGACGGGAGATCCTCCCCCAGGAAATATCGGTAATATGCAGGAGGCCGTCGATGCCCCCCAGATCGATAAAAATACCATAATCAGTAATATTCTTGATGATGCCTTCGACGATGTTCCCTTCCTGAATGTTTTCAAGGGTAATGCGCTTCTCTTCTTCCCGGTGCTTTTCCAGGATGACCCTTCTCGATAAGACCACGTTATTTCTTTTACGATCGTATTTGATAACATTGAAGTCTATAGTCTGACCTACAAACTGGTCGAGATCCCTAATAGGCCGGATATCAACCTGGGACCCGGGGAGGAACGCCGGGATACCAATATCCACGGACAAACCACCCTTGACTCTTTCAATGACAATACCCTTCATTGTGGTGCTATTTTCACAGGCATATTTGACATCGTCCCAAATCTTCAGACGAGCCGCCTTGTCTTTCGATAAAACGAGATTGCCGTCGCCGTCACGGCGATCCACAAAAACCTCAACACGATCACCCACGGCAAGGGAGATATTTCCGTGTTCGTCCCGTAACTCCTTGGCAGGAATGTAACCTTCCGTTTTCCAGCCTACATCCACCATGACCATGTCCGGGTTGATCTGAATAACTTTCCCTTGTACAACCTCTCCCAATTGCAATGTTTGCAGGGATTGTTCATACAACTCCCGGAATCCCATGTCTTCCTCCCTGCCTGGAGCCGATTTCATTTCTTCTGTATTTTCTATGGGCGTATCACCTTTCACCTCTTGATTTTGGGATGTTTCATTGACATCATTACCGTTTACCATTAACCCTTTACCCCCTAAATTTTATAAAACCGCCGCTATATGGTGGTGCACTAACACACTGAATATAAAAGATCAAGTGAATTTGAGGCTCATGAATCATTAATGATCCTCAGCATGGCTTCGACAACCTCCGCAATTGTCATACTGGAGGTATCTATAATCACTGCCTCCTCATGAGGTCGGAGGGGTGCGACTGTCCTTTCCCTGTCCTGCAGGTCACGCTGCCTCATATCTCTTGCTATGTTTCCATAGGGGATGCCATCCCCACGGTTGGATAATTCCATGAAACGCCTTTGAATTCTTTCACTTTCGCTGGCGTCGAGAAAGAATTTCACGTCAGCGTCTGGAAAAACAACAGTCCCCATGTCCCGTCCTTCAGTGACAATCCCTCCCTGGGCGCCCGCTTTTCTCTGAATCGGCAACAACATTTCTCTGATCAGGGGTAAAGTCGAAATTTTCGAGGCTGTAAGCCCTATCTCTTCGGTTCTCAAATATCCAGTGACGTCTTCCCCGTTGACATAAACCTGCAAAACATCTCCCGATTTCTGCAAACAAATGTCCGCGCCCCTGAGCAGGTCATAAAGCGTCTGCTCATCGTTTTCGGAGACTCCTTCCCTGCCGATAAGATAGGCAACCGCCCGGTAAAGCGCCCCGGTGTCTAAATACAGATATGACAGGCGCTTTGCCAAAGCCTTGCTGACGGTGCTTTTTCCCGATCCGGCAGGGCCGTCGATAGTGACAATGAGATTCCTTTTCAATGCCTCTTCCTCCTTTCCAACCATTCTTCCGTCCATTTAATCACGCCTACCTGCTTGCGTATGCCTTGAAACGTCAGGGCCGCAAATGCTACGCCCAAGGCGTCAGAAAAAACATCCCAGACAGAGGGATCACGGCCGGGTACAAATGATTGATGCCATTCATCCGAAATTGAGTAAAAGACACCGATGCCTATAGTCAACAGGATCGCCTGTCGCTCTTGAAGAGGACTGCTTTTCCTGCCGGCAAAACACCTGAAAATCAAATAACCAAAGATATAGTATTCAATGAAGTGGATGATTTTATCAAAGCCCCAGAAGGAAGGCATATCTTCAGGAAGGGATGAAAGGGAAGACATGTAAAAAATAACGCCGCTATAGGCGCAAGCGGGGAAAATAAAAAATAATAGATAGAAAGACCTTAACTTCACGGATGAAAAATGCTTTGCAATTGAATTAATACTCCCTTATCCATCAGTTTCCCCCAGCGGGCCATTTAATAGCATAGGGGTTTCATGATCTCAATAGAGAATAACGCGCCCTTGATTCTATAAAAAAAATGTGTCAACTAAGGAGTATGAAATATTTTTTCTATTTATCATTTGTGAAGCGGCTGGCCTTGTCACTACGACGATTCCTGCTGATTATGCTTATCCTATGTCTATGTTGTCCGAATATGGCAAACGGGGCATTTACCCTTGACGATGAGAAGAAACTGGGCAAGGAGTTTTATGACAATATTGAGAAGCATCAAGCTATCTTCCATGATCAACGCGTCACGACCTATGTCGCGACGGTAGGGAACAAGATCCTTGCCAACAGCCAGCCCCTTCCCTATGGTTATCGTTTTTCCGTCATTAAAAGCCAGGCCATCAATGCCTTTGCTACCCCCGGCGGTTATGTGTATATCAATCAGGGGCTTTTGACTCTTGTCGAATCAGAAAGTGAACTGGCGGGCGTTCTGGCCCATGAAATTGCCCACATCAATGCCCGCCATATCGCCGATTCCATTGAAAAATCAAAAAAGATCACTATCGCGACCCTTGCCGCTGTCCTTGCCGGCGCTTTTCTGGGTCTAGGCGCGGACCTTGGCGCCGCCATCACGGCTTTTTCCATCGGCGGCATGCAGTCTATGAACCTCAAATACAGCCGGGAGCACGAAGAAGAGGCGGACCGTCTCGGCCTGTCTTATCTCGTATCCACAGGCTATGACGCTAAGTCCATGCTCGATTTTTTAAAAATCATGCGTCGTTACGAGTATTACTCCAATACGATCCCTTCCTATTTTCTCACTCATCCGGGAACTGATGAAAGAATCCGTTACCTCGACGCCGAAATCCAGACAACCTATACCCGGCGAGGAGAGGTGAGCATCATTGGCAATCTGAAAAGAATTCAAACCCTGGTGATTTTACAATCCCGGGATTATCCCGGCAATCTCAAGCACTTTCAGAACAACCTAAAAAAGACACCGAATGACGTAGATGACTTGTTTGGCCTAGCCGTCACTTGCGAAAAGCTCGGCCAAACTTCCGAGGCCTTTCAGTCATTTCATAAAGCCTATGCCTTGTCGCCCAATGACCCGGACATCCTGCGGGAAATGGGCATAGCTTATTATCATGCGGGGAAGGCAAAGGAAGCCATGGGCTATCTACAGGAGGCCATCAAGCATGATCCCGACAATGTGATCAGCTTATTGTACCTTGCCCGTTCCTATGAAGCGGTTGGTGATAGTGTGCAGGCAATAGCCCTTTTCAAGAAGATCGAGGGGAAAATCATTGAGGATGATGATGTTTACTATGCTATGGCTATGATTTACGGAAAGACCAATCATCCTTATGAATCCCATTATTATTTTGGTAAGTATTTCAGAAGGAAACTCAAGCGAGAAAGCGCCTTATTTCATTTTCAGGCAGCCATGAAATACGTTTCCCCAAACGGTCCGGAGGCCGAAGAGATCCAAAAAGAGATCTCGTCACTGAAGAAAAAAAAATAACTGTCAGGAAAGATGCTGCGGCCGCAACAGATCTTCAACCGTTTTCACCGGATTGAAGGTTTCGATGGGCACCTCGACAAAAATTGTATTCCATTGCGCCATCGAACCATTCCATAAACCGGGCAGTTCAATGGCTTTGAGATCCCTTCCCTTCTCGGATTTTATTGACATGGAGATGGCTCCGGGATCAACAAATTGCTGCAGATCGAATTTTCCGCCCTCGAAATTCCGGACGCCGCATACAAGATCGACGGGATTGAAGTGGGTCGCTCCCCGCCATAGGTCCTGTTGGTTTACGGATCGTGGATCTATCTGCATTTCCTCCACGATTTGCAAAGACTGGGCGCCATTTGCCTCCTGCACCCAGAAAGGACCTCCCCCCGGCTCGCCTTCATTGCGGACTACACCGCATATCCGGATGGGTCGATCAAGTTTCTCTCGCCAGATCTCTTTCTTCTTTTCCAATGGCCATTGCCGATAATCTATTGGAAAGACGATATGGAGTTTATCCCGGCAAAAATCATCTATGGACGTCATTTCTCCCGCAGCGGTTCTATCCCCTGCCAGGCATTCAAGATAGCTAAAGGTTTCTTCCTGGAGCTTCAGCAGTAATCCGGCCAATGCTTTTTTGTAGCGAACCGTTACCGGTTTAAGTCGATCAGGAGCGACATTGTCAATGTTCTTGAGGAAAATGATATCGCCGTCAATATCGTTTAAATTATTCAGCAAGGCCCCATGGCCGCCGGGACGGAAGCAGAGTTGACCGTCGTCGGAACGGAACGGCCTGTTTTCCATGTCCACAGCAATGGTATTGGTCGCATTCTCCTGGCAGGAGACGCCGATCTCGTAAGTAACGCTGAAGAGTCCTTCATATAATGGCCGGACCATATCAAGAAAGGTTTCAAGTGGTTGCCGATGTTCCGGGGAAACGGTAATATGCAGTCTGCTAATATGGCGAGCGTCGGTCACGTAGAGGGCCGCCTCCACAAGATGTTCCTCAAGAGATGTTCTGCTTGCCTCCTGGTACTTGTGAAATTTGAGGAGCGCCTTTGGCAACTGACCATATTGAAGACCTCGCGAGGTAAGGATATAGGCGAGAACCTCGCCGTATTTCTTCTCTTCCATGAGGAAATCGATATTTCCCCCGGAGCTTAAAATGGCCTGACGCAAATTATCGTAAAAAGGATAATGTTCTAGTTGTTCGGCAAAAGACACGGCTGAAGATTCGGAATCTTTCCAGGGTTGATCGAGAGCGCGAAACCATTCTTTGAACATCCGGCTGGCGGCGCCGGAGGCGGGAACAAATTTCATGCATCTTCCCGCTGCCGCCGCTTGATCATAGCGGGCAATAAGCCCTTCTTCATCTTCATTTGGTATGACTTCTATACCATCATGGGCGGTACAGGGCCGATTCAATTCAATATGGGAGGCGCCCCTCACAAACAGGGCGATCTGCTCCATGACGCGCTCCATGGAGAGGCCTTCGCTATGGATTTGCATAATATCAGCATCAGAAAAAGTCATTTTCCCTTTTTCCTGACCTTGGCAATATCTTTCTGAACCTGTTTCTTGTCACGGATTAGGCCGGAAATATCCTTCTGGCGTCTGGTGACCACCTGTTTGGCCATATGAAGAGCCCTTCATTGGAGCTATGTTTCTTTCGCCGCAAGCGGCGGGGAATTTACCTTAAGAGATTAAATTATCTCTACCATGGGAAGGATGAAGCCCTTGACTCCCGCGCGAGGATGTGATTTTCTAATTTCCCGGATAACTTCGCAAACGCTCGGCACCTCGTCATCCTGGACGGCTATATAAAGGACGTTATTTTCCCCCGGCCAGCAGTGGGTCCCCAATTTCGGTTCCGTATCCGTACCTTCGCCACTGGCGTCCTTCATCTTGGTATATCCCTTGACGCCGGCGCTCTTGAGCTTTGCCACGACGTCGTAATCCGCCGCCCGTGAATAGACGATAAAAAACATCTTCATGATCGCTTCCCCCTCCATACCCTGATCTTTTCATGCCACTCTTCAAAGAGGTCGTAAGCCGCCGGGACGACAATGAGGGTGAGAAAAAGTGACGTCAACAAACCGCCGATCACGGCCACACCCATGGGAGATCTTGTTTCCGCCCCCTCCCCCAAACCCATTGCTACAGGAAGCATACCAAATACCATAGCAAAAGTCGTCATTAAAATAGGTCGCAATCGCACCGGCCCCGCCTCCAAAATTGCATCCCGGCAGGATAGACCTCTTTCTCTCAAGGTGTTTGTATAATCTACCAGCAAGATGGCATTCTTTTTCACAAGTCCCATCAAGAGAATCAAACCGATCATACTGAATATACTTATTGTTTTTCCTGTCAGTACCAAGGCCCCGAAGGCGCCGATGAAAGACAGGGGCATGGCAAGAAGAACAATAACCGGTTGCAGGAAGCTCTCAAACTGGGCCGCCAGGACCATATAGGCCATCATGACCCCCAGAAACAGAGCGAAGAGCAGAAAACCGAAAGACTCTTTCATCGTATCGGCAGACCCTTTGTATTTCGCGGTGTAATCCAGGGGCAGGATCTTTGCCGAAATAGCGTTAAGTTCATCCATGGCTTGTCCAAGGGGCTTTTTTTCCAGACTGGCGTACATGATCATCGCCCGTTGGCGATCGACCCGGTAGATGGTGCTGGGCGCTCCACCTTCCTGAATCTTGACGACATTGGCCAATTCCACCAGCCTGCCGTCCTTCGCCCGGACATAGATGCGGCCTATATCCGCAGGGTTGACCCGGTCTTCAGGATTAAGACGGACCCGGACGTCATACCGCCGTCCCTTGGCCTCGTCCTTATATTTGGTAATATCCACCTCGCCGCTGATTAGCACATTGACCGCTTCGGCGATACTGGCCACACTGACCCCCATATCCGCCGCTTTATCACGATCGATAATCACCCGCAGTTCCGGTTTCCCTGCTTCGAGAGACGTATCCACATCGACGATTCCCGGGAGTTTGATGAATTGCGATACGATTTGTTTCATATAGGTAGTCAGAAATTCAAGATCCGTCCCCCGGACGACATACTGGATGGGGACATTCCGAAGGCCGCCTCCGATCAGTGAAATATCCTCCGCCGTCCCTTTGATTCCCGGGATCTGATTGATCTTGCGCCTGACCTCTGCCTTGACCTCTTCCTGACTGCGCTTTCTTTCATCCTTTTTCAACATCCCGACCATCATGATCCCCTTGTTGGCCTGCCCGGCCCCGCCGGGACCCAGTCCCTGGGCATACATAACTCTTGCGGTTTCCGGTGTTTTTCTGATGATTTCTTCCGCCTGACGGAAAAGCTGGTCGGTTTTTTCTACGGAATATTCGATCGGCGCCTCTAAGCGCACAAGAAAATTGCTCTGGTCTTCCGGAGGAACAAATTCCTTTCCCATGAATTTCGTCATGTACATGCTCAGGATGAAAATGATCAATGCCCCGATAAGGACACTTTTTCGATAACGAAGTCCAACAACCAGCACTTCCCGGTACCAGTTCTCAGTTATTTTATAATTTTTTTCCAAGTTATCCCCTAATCTCTTGAAAAACATCTTAATCCTGCCGCCCGTTGGAGCCTCATGATTGTTTTTATGCATCTTCAGCATCAGTGATGCCAGCATGGGCGTTAGCGTGAATGACACGAGGAGAGAGACCAGCACCGAAAAGACAACGGTTAAGGCAAAGGACATGAAAAACCTGCCGATGATACCTTTCATGAAGGCAACGGGCAGAAAAATGGCAACGATAGCCATAGTTGTCGCCATAACGGCGAGACCAATCTCGGAGGTCGCAAAACTGGCCGCCTCCCGCGGCTCCATCCCGTCCTCGATATGGCGGTAAATGTTCTCAATGACAATAATGGCGTCATCGATGAGAATACCAACAGAAAGTGTAAGGGCCAGCATGGTCATATTGTTGAAGGTAAAATCAAAGGCCCTGATCAGGGTAAAAGTAGCAATAACGGATATGGGCAATGCCACGGCGCTAATCAGGGTCGTCCGGAAATTGCGCAGAAAAATAAAAACAGCCAGTACCGCCAGGATGCCACCGATGATCAGGTGGTTCTGAACCTCTTTGATAGAACGATTGATAAACGTCGACTGATCGAAAGCCGTATTGATGGTCATTCCCGGGGGAAGAGTTTTGCGAATTTTTTCGATTTCACTCTTCACCCGATTTACAACCTCTACCGTATTGGTCCCCGATTGTTTCTGAATACCGATGGTAACTGCGGGAATCCCGTTGAAGCGGACGATGGTGCGCCGATCCTCCATACCGTCATCGGCCCTCCCAATGTCCCTGATCCTTACCGGCGCGCCCTGATACCAGGCCACGATGAGATCATTGAAGTCCCGGACGGAGGGGAACTCTCCCTTGACCTTGACGCTGTATTCCTTGGTCGCCGCCTCGATGCGTCCCCCGGGTATTTCGATATTCTCTCTAACCAAAGCCGTCATGACATCATTGGGAGCAACCTGAAAGGCACGGAGTTTGTCCGCATCAAGTCCGATCCTCACTTGACGCAACTGGAGACCGATAAAACGCAGAGCCCCGACGCCGTTGATCCGTTGCAGTTGGTCTTTCAAAACTTCATCGGCATATGTTGACAGGTCCCGGATGGATTTCTGCCCCGTCAGCGTTATATAAAAAACAGGATTGGCGTCGGGATCCACCTTCTGGATGATGGGCTCCATGACGTCTGTCGGCAGCTTGGAACGGATAAGAGAGATCTTCTCCCGAACGTCCTGTACAGCGAGATCGATGTTCCTTTCCAGAACAAATTCGACAGTCACCGTTGAGATGCCCTCGGCACTGGTTGAGGAAATCGTTTTGACACCATTAATGGTATTGACGGACTCCTCGATCTTATCGGTGACGTCGATGTCCATGATTTCCGGAGACGCCCCTTTAAGGCGGGTATTGATATTGACGATGGGAAACTCGATCTTCGGAAAGAGGTCGACCCCGATCTCCGGATAGCTTACCAGCCCGAAGATCACGAGGGCCATGATGAACATCGTGGCTAATACAGGCCGTTTAATGGAGGTATCAGCGAGCCACATTGACCTTGACCCCCTGGGAAAGATTGTTCTGGCCGACGGTGATCAATTGTTCGCCCCCCTGTAACCCTTCCACAATCTCTATGAATTCTCCGTATTTCTGACCCGTTTTCACCTGTTTTTCCTTAGCCTGACCATTTTCTGCAATGAAAGCTTTAACATTCGTACCCTCATATAAAAGGGAGGTAATGGGAACCACGACCACATCTCTCGCCGGGCCGGTAAAAAGAATAACCCGGGCAAAAAGACCAGGCTTCAAAAGCTGCTGAGGATTGGTGACAATGGCCTCGGCCTGGAGGCTGCGAGTCTTTTCTTCCAGATGGGGATAGATATTTTTCATGATCCCGCGAAACTCCTGATCGGGAAAGGAATCGACGCGGAATTGTACATCCTGGCCGACCTTGATCTTACCTACATCGCGTTCAATGACGGAAAAACTTAGTTTTATAGGATCGGTCTGAATCAGATAAACCAGAGGCGTTCCGTTTCTTACGTAATCACCAGCCGTAGTTCGCTTTTCTTTTACCGAACCCGATATGGGCGCATAGATATTTGTCTTGGAGAGTTTCTCTCTGGCCAGAGCCAGGGCTGACTTGGCCCGATCCACATCGCCGTCGGCCAAGGCCAAGCGCGCCGTAATATCGTCAAATTGCTGTCGAGTTACGAGTTGTTCCTTATAGAGGGCATCCTTGCGCTCGTACTCGAGCTTGGAGTTGGCCAGCGATGCTTCCGTCTGGCGGACGGACGCCTCCGCCCGCTTGACTTCCAGCCGATAGTCCGTTTCTTTCACCTCGGCGATCAGTGCACCCCGGGAAACTTTCGATCCCTCGGTCACAGTGATCCGCTTCAGGATACCGTCAATCTCGGAGCTGACAATGACTTCTTCATTGGCCTTCAAGGTTCCTACGGCCTCCACGAAGGGACGCAGGGCGCGCTTTTCCACGGTTACGGCACGAACATTGAAAGTCCTTTCCTGAACCCCTTTCTCTTCCTTCTTTCCGCAACCGGTATAAACAAGCAGGAAGCTAAGTATGAAAACGACCATCAGGCCGGAATATTTTCCGGAATACCTTGAACCTCTGTGACCAACCATGGATCTCTCCTTTCCTCTCTTCCAATTTATCTTTGCTTAATCAGCTAGGGTGCTTTTGCTGCCTGCGCATTCCCGGCGAATTCCGTGAGGAGCACCCCCGTAGCCCGCTTCATTCGGAACTTAAACACCTGGTGGGAATAGACCGCTGTTGTCAACTGCCGCTCCGTTGATACCAGAAGGGTGTTGGCGTCCATGACGTCGATACTGTTGGCAAGTCCCATTTCGAACTGCCGGGTTACGGCCTTGTAATTTTCCTGAGAAAAAAGTAGTTGATCCTCCAGGGACTTGATGATTCCCCGTTGATTCTTCAACTCCAAATAGGTTGTTTCCACCTCTATGCGGATGGTCTTTTTCAGGTCCTCCATCCTCAACCCCGCCTGTCTATCCCTGATCATTGCCTCTTTTACTTCCGCCCGTCGCAAACCGCCCTCAAAGAAGGGATAATTAAGCGCCACTTGTCCATACGCACTCTCCCTGTTGATAGTACTCGGGACGGGGTCCTGATCCATCCCACCATAGGCGCCGGAAATGGAAAGGATGGGCCAGTAGCCCCCTTTGGCCACCCGGATCTGATCCTTTGCCATCTGTTTTTCAATTTCAACGGCTTTCATTTCCGCCCGCTGGGCCAGGCCCGTATTCACATAGCTATCCAGAGGCGGCAGGGGAGCATCTTCCAGAAAATTCTCTTTGAGGGTAAAATCCTCTGAAATCCCAACGATTCTGGCCAGAACCGCCCGGGACAGATCCAGTGCGTTTTTGGCCTTTATTTGATCCGACAGGGCGCCGGAAAGTTCGCCGTCGGCCCTCAAGAGAACGGTTTTTGTTACTTCTCCGACCTTGAGCCTGTTTTCCGCCGCTTTCCGGTAGGCAGTCAGACGCTCCACGGTTGCATTGGCGATTTCCAGAACCTTCTGCGCTCGCAGCATCTCATAATAAGCCGCAGACACCATCATGAGATACTCTTCTTTCTGGGCGTTGGTTTCATTCTGCTGTCGTTCGATGTTATCTTTGGAGATTGAGAAGTCGGTAATTTCCTTTCCATTCAGAGTAATGGACTGATCAAGACGCACCCCCCAGGCGGTGCCGCTATTCGGCTGAATCACAGTACCCGGCACGACGATGGTGGGAGTGAAGACAGTGGCTGGAGAATATTTGGTCTCCGTCCAATCGGTGTAGCTGCCATAAGCGGTTAGTTTCGGAAGCAGGGCAGACATTTTCTTGTCTTTTCCGGTCCGGGCAATGGAGACATTATCTTCCATGATCTTGATCTTCTCTGACCTTTCCAGAGCCATACGGCAGAGTTCCTCCGAAGTGTATTCCACCGCCACGGCTTGGCCGTTGCAGATCAATGCTATCAAAACACTCCATGCAAGTATGACCAAACATTTACTTTTCTTTTTCACTTCTTCAACCTCTTAATCGAGTGATCTTTTTTGCCTTCCCATGCTTATCAGGAAAACTATCGCTTATTATTCTGATCGACCAATACACCTCTCAAAAAGATATCTGTAACCAGCCCTGTTTTACCGGTCAGAGAGCCCTGGTGTGCTCCCACCAGCCAGTCAAAGATAATGCCCCTGATGATCCCGGAAAGGGCAAACGCATAGTCCCTTGCCTTTCCCGGCTGGAATATCCCATCCTCTATTCCCTTGTTGATAATTTCCTCTATGAATTGAATCTGCCCTAAATAAGCCTCGATCATCTGTTCCCGCAGGGCATTGCTTACATCCGGCAATGTCGCTCCATCCGACCTGATAAAGAAGGTACAAAAATCGGCGTTGTTTTCAACAAAGAGAAAATATGTACTCACCAGGGCGTCAACTTTCTGCAATGTGTCCTCTCTTGCCTGAACAGCGCCACGGATCTCCTGATACATAAGCTGTAATTTCTCGGTAACCATGGAAACATATAGATCTTCTTTACCCTGAAAAAACTGATACAGCGTCCCAATGGCAAATCCCGCCCCCTGGGCAATCTCCGCCATCGTGGTGGCATGAAAACCCTTAGCCGCAAACATCCTTTCCGCCTCTTCCAGGATCTCCTGGCGGCGAAATAGGAATTCTTTTTCTTTCCGTTTTGCTTTTTCCATAATGAACCCTCAATTCATTTTTTGAATTATCGTTCAATAAATGAATTGCTGTTCTACATGCCTGAAGACGTTAACGTTGTCAAGAGCTTTGTCGAACAATAGCTAATAAAAAAGGGCAGGTTCTTGCGAACCTGCCCTTAAGAACACTCAGTGGTTAAAGTTAATTATTTAACGAGCGGTGGGGGAGTCCAGAAGACCTTCTTACCGTAAACCGTATTGGTGGCAACAGCTGCAACAAAATAAACTCCATAGAAACCGGAGAAGATCAAGAGGTAACCGATGATTGGTTTCATGACCTTGGCATCGCCGAACCAGCCCGTATCACAACCCACGATCATCCAGAGGACGATATCGAGGGTCACGACGAGGACGAACAGACCGCTCTTGGCGTAATTAAATGTCATTGCGGTCAGGAAACTGGCCCCGGCCATCCACATCCAGCCTTCGATATAGACCATTTTGGCTACCATGGCGCCAACGGCCTTACCGATTCCGGCCTTGGCTGCCGTGAGCTGCTCGGGGGTAAGCATTTTTACATCTGCCACCCCTGCCGCGGCCATGGCTGCATCCATTGCTTCTTTAGCGGCTTTGGGAACAAAAATGAAACTAATGGAATACCACTTGGCGAAGACGCTGAGCGCGGCCGCAAGCATGAAGAATGCTGAGAAGAACAAGAAGACGTTTCCACCGGTGAGGTTATGGTCTTTCAATTCCATAACCGCCGTGGTGTACTGGACAAGGCAGCCACCGATGAGCCAGGCGGCGAGAAGTGGGAAACCGGATAAATCCACCTTACCAAGAAATACTGCACCAAAACCAAAACATGCAACGGCAAGGGCTCCCAAGCCAGCGGGACCCGGAGTCGCAAAACTGTGTTCGTGCGCCATAAATAAATCCTCCTTTTTGATTTAAATGTTATAAAGTTTTGTTTTGAAATGTCAAAAAACGTCTGGGCGATGTCGCCTTTGGCACTTCTTCCTTTCCATCCCTCCTTTCCTTATTTATTTTTTTCGTCTACGATAATTCGTATGACCTTATAAAATGTTTAAAAAAAATGGATTATGGACCAATTGGCCGTGAACGGTTCTTGTTTTTCCCGTCCTTACTATGTAAATGAAAACACAATGGTTTAACGTTAATACTGAACAACTCTTCGTGTTAATGCTAACAGACTTCGAACCACATTGTCAAGGAAAAAACGTCACCAGAGCTTTCCATACTTGGCTACGATGATAAAAATACCGATCAGCCAGACTATGGAAATGAGGAGCATCAGATTGCCCCTGTTGAAAGTATGTTTTTCTGCAAGATCCTTGATTTTTTTATCGCCTTCCAAGGCCTGCTTTCTTGCCGATTTCCTTTTCTTTGACATGCGGTTCTTTCCTTGGATAAAAAAAGCCCGGGGTTGCCCCCGGGGCTTTTTGTGAATTGTTGCTTACTTGCCGGACATGTAGGGATCCCAGTCGAAGCCGACGCTTTCACTCATCGCTGGAATCTTGTAGTTCTTTCTATCGGTGACGGAAGGATACCTTCGGGCGCCGCCTTCTTTGGGCAGCATGGAAACGGGGAAATTAGGCGCCATGAGGCCGTTTTCATGGGCCTCTTTCGTGAGCCATTCCCGATCGTCGGGATGGGCGACAGAGATCAGCGCCGCAGCCCTTTCGTAGCCGTTCAGGCCCCTGAGGTTGACGATTCCGTACTCAGTGGCGATATAGTTAGTCATCTGGGCCGGAATATCGACAGAACATCCTTCGGGAAGGAAGGGAACGATACGGGAAGTGCCGTGCTTGCTTCTCGTCGTGGCGCAGACGACGGAGCGGCCGCCCTTGGATTGGGCACAGCCCATGGTAAATTGGAAGAAACCGCCGGTGCCGGAAATCGGGCGTTTTTCATAGAAACCACAGGACATCTGACCAAGAAGGTCGATCGCCACGAAGTTATTGATGGCAACCATGTTGTCCATACGGGTCAGGTTCGCTATGTTGTTCGTATAGCCGATGTCGTAAACGGCCAGGTTCTGATTCCGGTGAATGGTTTTGTAGTACCAATCCACATCCACGGGGAAACCGAAGGTATAGACGCTCTTGCCTTTGTCACCGGGCAGAGTTTTATATTTGTTCGTAACCATGCCGGACTCGATGAGGTTGATGAGGCCGAAGTTCAGCATCTCCGTATGGATGCCCAGATCTTTCAGACCGGCGGTGGTCATGGCCGTAGCCACGGCGGAAGGAAGGCCGCCAATGCCCAACTGGATGATATCCCGGTCCCTCATGATCTTGAGGCAGTTTTCGGCAATCGCTACTTCTTCGGCTTTGGGCTTGATTCCCTTTTCATTGATCTGGGGCCATTTGTACTTCTCGACGTCAACTTCCACCCAGTAATCGATTTCATCGATGTTGATGGTGTTGAAACGGCCGCCTTCCGCCCAGGGATAGTCGGCCCGGACTTCCACGACGATATTCTTCGCACACTCACTGAATATCTTGCAATTATTCGTCCCGTAGGACCAGTTGAAGAAGCCGAACTCATCAGGGGGTGAGGCGGCGTTGAACCACCAGTCGTATCCACGGTTGGCCTTTACGGCATTGGTGAAACGGTAATGGGCAAAGTACATACCCAGCGTCCATCCCCAGTTGGCCCAGCTCGTTACATTATTGGTATCGCGCGCCTTGCGGTTCCAGGGGAAAAAGAAAAACTCGTGAAAGGCATGATATTCCTGTTTGGGATCTACCTGCTGAAATTCAGGATGGGGAAAGAAGTTTGCATAGTTCCAGATCTCGATGTCTTTCAGGTTCGGACCAACTCTCTTGGCCAGTTCCTTCATACACTCCGTCGAGTCACCGCCGACGGAACCGGGCTGGATCCAGCTACCCGATTTGACCATATCCAGGATCTGCTGGGGGGTTCTCTTTTTGTCACGAAGCTTCTGCTGTACAGGTGTTGTCATGTAAAAAATCCCTCCTTGTGTAATCGTTGTAAATGATTATTAAGTTAGACTTCCACCGAATTGGAACCTGTTATCCCTCCTTTCACTATCTAATATTGGATTAACTAATCGATTTTCAAGATAAATACGATCCTCTCATGAGCATTGGGCGAATGCTCCAATTGCTGATCAATACATCTCTGGAAATGACTGTCGAATTGGCCTTGTGTCGTGCAGACTATAGTACAGTTTGGCTTTGCATAATCTTTCTGACCAGGGTTGTCAAGAAAAAATTGTCTCTCCTCCATCTTTTAGATTGCATGGGATCATGATTTGGGCTATGCCGTCACCCATAAAGGCGGAGGAAACCTTTGAAAACCATTTCTGTCCCCAAAGAAGCCTCAACGGTCATAATGCTAAGACCAGCGATCGACCGTGAATATGGCCCCTTCGAAGTCCTGATGGTCCAGCGTCATCCCGACAGTCTTTTCGTCCCCGATTGTTACGTTTTTCCCGGTGGCTGTATTGACGATGATGACTGTTCTCAGGAATTAGCGTTTTTTTGCCGGGGTCTTGATCGGCAAAGGGCATTTCAGATCCTCGTTGATATGCCCACCAAGGAGATGGCCCTCGGGGCCTGGGTTGCGGCAACGCGGGAAACATTTGAAGAAACAGGCATATTTCTTTCTTCCGATCCCTGTGATCTCCCTACCCTCGCCCGCTGCCGACGTCAACTCCTGGATGGAGAAACCGACTTCAAGGACCTCCTTAAGAGGGAAAAATGGACCCTTTCATTGGACCGTCTTAACTATTTTGCCCACTGGATCACCCCGGAGTTTCTCCCCTATCGGTATGATGTCCGTTTTTTCGTGACTATCGCCCCAGAAGATCAGGAA
>JALNVY010000012.1 GCA_023231165.1 Syntrophales bacterium
ACTCGTAAACAGGCGTTTCGATAAACTTGATCGGCTTTTTTGCCCCCAGATGATCTTCTGAATTTTATCAACTGTCTCCGGGGCAAAATACTGTTCCCCCGTCTCCAGGCATACCTTGGCTGGCACATGCTCTACGAGGTAAAATTTCCCATCCATTTCTAGTGTATACGTCACGTACTGCTCTCTATATGTTTCCTTGATTGCGCTTCCCATCGCTTTTATTTCCTCCTGATCTTATAGTCGATCCATAGCTCTTTATCGGGCTCATAAGCCGTTATGATTTTAACAAGCGAACGATCTGGATAGCTACATCGATCATGGAATCACTTTTCCTGTAATTTGATTTGTATCAAGAATCAGATGATTTATCAAAACCTGAATAAATAAGATGGATAGCGCCACAATACTTCTTCATCGACAATATCGACGATTTGTGGAGGAAAACGCAACATAACAATTCATATACTTGAAGAATCTGATGGATTATTTTTCATCTGTGTAAGAATATTTTTGATTTTGACCATGTTCAATTAGTACTGATATTTATGTCAAGGTTTTTTGTTTGTCGCTCCTTCCATTACAGTACCCGCCGGTCATGACGCCCCTGGATGAACCATTCTTTATCCGGGTAATCTCCTTGACATGGGAGAACGGCATCTTTATAGTTGCCGCCAGGAAAGTAAATTTCTATTTAATAGGATGTCTTACAGTTTGTCATATCTGAATTATGTGAACCCATTCCCCATCGACCATATCCTTCCGGAGCTGAAAGAGGCTGTCCGCGCCAGGCCTGCGGTTGTTCTTCAGGCCCCGCCCGGCTCCGGAAAAACGACGCGGGTCCCCTTGGCCCTCCTGGAGGTGATCCCCCCGGCGCAGGGGCGGATTATCATGCTCGAACCGCGGCGGATCGCGGCGGTTGCCGCGGCCCGCTGGATGGCCCAACTCCTGCAAGAATCGGTCGGTCAGACCGTCGGCTATGCCATCCGTTTCGACCGCCGGATCTCAAAAGATACCCACATTGAGGTAGTTACCGAAGGAATCCTTACCCGGCGCCTCCTGGACGATCCCGCTTTGGACGGGGTCGCCATGATCATTTTCGACGAGTTTCATGAACGGAGCCTCCAGGCAGACCTGGCCCTGGCCCTAAGCCTCGATATTCAACGGGGCCTCCGGGAAGATCTCAAGCTCCTGGTCATGTCGGCAACCATCGAGGCCGCGCCGATTGCGGCTCTACTGGGCAATGCCCCGGTGATTTCGGCAAAGGTCGAATCCTTCCCCGTGGCAGAGCGCTATTTGCCGGACAATGGGTGGATAAGGGAACGGGGCGAACCCTTAGAGGACCGCATTATCGGCGCTGTCCGCACCGCATTGAGAGAGACGACGGGGGACATCCTCGTTTTTCTGCCCGGGGCCGGGGAAATCCGCCGGGCTGCCGCAGGCATACAGGAAGCCATAAAAAGGTGGGAAGACCCCGTTTCCCTCCATCCCCTCTATGGAGATCTGCCTTTCGAGGAGCAGGAACGGGCAATCCTGCCGGGCTGGCAACGGAAGATCGTCCTGGCGACGAATATCGCCGAAACGAGCCTCACCATCGAAGGTATCCGGGTGGTAATCGACGGCGGACAAGCCCGGAGACTCCAGTATGATCATGCCACGGGCATGAATCGTCTCGTGACAGTTACGACGTCCCAAGCGTCGGCAACACAGCGCCAGGGCAGGGCAGGCCGCCTCGGGCCGGGGATCTGTTATCGCCTTTACAGCCGCTATACATATCAGTCCATGATCCTCTTTACGCCGCCGGAGATCCTCACTTCCGATCTTTCCTCCCTGGTCCTGGAATTGGCGGCATGGGGAGTAACCGATCCCTTGGACTTGGCATGGCTCGATCCACCGCCGAAAGCGGCCTGGGAAGGGGCCCGACAGCTCCTCATGGATCTGGACGCCCTGGATCAATCCGGGACGGTGACCCCTATCGGTCGCGCCATGGTAAGCCTGCCACTCCACCCCCGCCTGGGGAGATTGCTGCTACGGGCCGCCGAATCAGGGCGCCTCCACCTGGGGGCGGATCTTGCCGCCCTCCTTTCCGAGCGGGATATTATGCGCCGGAATCACATGGATGACGGGGATCTACAGAAGGGAGCAGATATCAGCGAGCGCCTCGATATGCTTCGGCGTTGGCGGAAAGAAAAGCAGGCCCCGGCAGGAACGGATCCCTGGACCTTGCAAACCGTAGAGCGGGCGGCGCAACAGCTCCGTAGTCTGGTAGAAAAAGCCGTGAGAAGTGCTGTCCGGAAAAGTGAAGACGCGGTAATTTCCTCCCTCCTCCTCCGCGCCTATCCCGACCGGATCGCCAAAAGGCGCGACGAAGGTGGCGATCGGTATCTTTTGGCTCAGGGAAGAGGTGTGCGGCTGCCCCGGGGGAGCGGCCTGGCCGTAAGTCCCTTTCTCGTCGCCGTGCATCTTGATGGTGGTGAAAAGGCGGAAGGGACGATCCACATGGCCGAGCCGGTATCCGAGGAGATCATCAGACGGGAGATGAGCGCCCATATCGAGACCCAGCGGCAGGTGGAATGGGACAAGCAGGAAGGTCGGATTCTCTCGTTCCTTGTAGAACGGCTGGGGGCGCTGTCGCTCTCGGCAAAACCCTTCCCGGCCCCTGATGAAGAGGCGATCCCGATCCTATGCGAGGCGATCCGGTCCGGGGCCGCCATCCTGAACTTTGACAGGGAAGCCAAGCAATTCCAAGGCCGCATCGCCCTGCTGCGGCGCGCCTTTCCCGCGGAAAATTGGCCCGAGGAAAACTGGCCGGATCTGTCGGAGGCGGCGCTCCTTTCGTCCCCGGAAGGATGGCTTGCGCCCTGGCTCACCGGCTTCCGCACCGGGGAGCAGCTTGCCGGTCTCGCGCTGCTCCCGGCCCTGAAGGCCCTCCTTTCCCGTGAGCAGCGGAAGCGCCTTGACGAGCGCGCCCCGACGAGCCTTGTCGTTCCCAGCGGCCGCAGTGTTTTGCTGGACTACACCGCCGGGGAGCTACCCGTTCTAGCCGTCAAGCTCCAAGAGCTGTTCGGTCTCGCCGCGACCCCCGCCATAGCAGGCGGGCGGGTGGCGGTTCTTATTCATCTCCTTTCGCCCGCTGGACGTCCGGTCCAGATCACCCGTGATCTGAAGGGATTTTGGGAAAGCGGCTACCCCCAGGTAAAGAAGGAATTGCAGGGTCGCTATCCGAAGCATCCCTGGCCCGACAATCCCTGGAACGCAGTACCCACGCATCGGACACAACGCCGATAATCTGGGGACACCATACTTATTTCAAGAAATATCCTGATCCCGCTGGCATGCCTTTTCCTGCGTCTTTTCGGCAAGGCGCATTTCCCGCCGGGTCTTTGCCTCTCCGTGACGCCGCCTCTGTGTGTCGGTCTCCGGGATAAGCGGCGGCAATGGCAGCGGTTTGCCATGCTTGTCGAGAGACACGTAGGTCAGATAGGCCGTAGAGGTATGGAGCCGCTCCCCGGTGAGGATATTTTCCGACTCCACACGGACGCCTACTTCCATAGACGACCTTCCGACAAAATTCACACTGGCCCGGAGGGTGATAAAATCCCCGACAAAGACCGGATGATAGAAATCCAGCCGGTCCACGGAGGCCGTGACGGCATTGGACCGGGCGTGCCTGATGGCCGCAACACCTGCCGCCGTATCGATGAGTTTCATAATTACCCCGCCATGTACATTACCGGCGGGATTGGCATCCTGGGGGTTCATCTGCTGCGCCATGACCACCGAACTATCTCTGACTTTTTTACCTTCCATGATTAACCTCTCGTTTGATTATTGTTATCGACTATATCAAGTACGGAAAATTATCAAACCTCATTTCATGGGCACAATAATGATTTTTTTTACCGTTGACGCTTCACCATTCTTATCCTATGATGAACATCAAGGATTTAAAAGAAGGAGGTATGGTCATGGCCGACGAAGCTGGCAAACATATCAACAAATCAAGTTTCAAGTTATGGATGGCGGTTATCCTGCTCGTGCCGATCGCCGGTTTTATTTTCTATACCTGGATCACGTTGACCTGGAATTTCTCCCAGGGTGAACGGACCGGTTATGTCCAGAAACTTTCCAAAAGCGGCTGGGTCTGCAAGACTTGGGAAGGAGAAATGGCAATGGTGACAATGCCCGGAGCCATTCCGGAGAAATTCTTTTTCAGCATCCGGGACGATAATGTGGCCGCACGCATCAATAAATTAGCCGGTAAGCGGGTTTCCGTCGTTTATGAACAGCACAAAGGCGTGCCGACGACCTGTTTCGGAGATACGCTCTATTATGTCGTTGATGTCAAGGCGATTGATTAACGTAGTTGAAATAACAACCGAGCTTATGATACCCCGTTCCCATGCTATCTCTGTCTATGCAGAAAGGACGTTATCTCTGTCTTGCCATCATCATCGTTGTCTGCTTTCTCGCCCATGGATGCGGCAGCAAAGCGCCCTACAAGACCAAAGAAAAGAGAATCGTCCGGAAGATGCTTGTAACCGGTTATGATGCGGGGAAGAAATCGACGGGATGGAAGCGAAAATGGGGACTCTTCTTTCTGCCCCCCGTTTATGCCTACGGGCCCAATGAAGGCAAGCGCAAGGAGGTTGGCGTTACCTCCGACGGCACCAAGGCCAAAAAAGGAGTCATCGCCGCCGACATCACCCGCTATCCCTACGGCACGAAGATGTATGTGCCCGGTTACGGATGGGGGGAGGTGCATGACATCGGCACCGCCATCAAGGGAGAACATATCGATCTTTTCTTCCCCCGTGAAAAGGATGCCAAGGCCTGGGGGAAAAAAAACCTGGATGTAATAATCCTGCTGAAGGAATAATTGAATAATGGACTTTTTCTTTAAACCAAAGAGCATTGCCATCATCGGCGCGACAACCAACCCCTTCAAGGGTGGCAACGCCATTCTGAAAAACCTGATAACCGGTTACCATGGCAAAATCTATCCAATCAACCCCCGTTACGACGAGATCGAGGGGCTTCCCTGTTATCCTTCCGTCAGCGCCACCCCCGGACCGGTTGATCTGGCCATTGTCTTTATACCCGCCCGCCATGTTCCGGACGCCGTCGCCCAATGCACCGACAAAGGCGTCCCGGGAGTGATCATCGAATCCGGCGGCTTCGCCGAAACAGGGGAAGACGGCAAGACCCTCCAGTCCTCCCTGATCAATCTGTCCAGGACGACGGGAATCAGGCTCTGGGGCCCCAATTGCATGGGGCTGGTTGACGCTGTAAACGGCCATGTCTTTTCCTTTATGGATCCCCGGGCCTTTCAGGCGGGTCTGACGCCCGGCAGCGTTTCCCTGGTTGTCCAGAGCGGCATGTTATCGGCGGGATTCCTTGTCGATATCATGACCCACGGCATCATGGGCATCAGCAAGGTCTGCTCGGTAGGAAACAAGATCGACGTCGACGAGTGCGACTTGCTCCCATGGCTCATCGAAGATAAGGATACCGCTGTCGTCGGGCTTTACCTGGAATCCCTCCTCAGGGGCCGCCGTTTTATCGACATCTGCCGGAGTTCTCCGAAACCGATTGTAGTGTTGAAAGGCGGCAAAAGTGCCACGGGGGCCCAGGCCGCCATGAGCCATACGGCCAGCCTGGCAGGCAACGAACGGATTACCCAGGGCGCTTTTGCCCAAGCCGGTATTGTCGAAGCGAACGACTTTAAACAGATGATGGACCTCTGCCGGACCCTGAGCATGGTTCCCCCCCGGAGAGATGGCCGTCCCGGTCGTGTGGCCATTCTGACCTTCAGCGGCGGGGCGGGTATCGTTTCCGCAGATTTCCTGGAAGCGAAAGGTCTGGAAGTAGCCGACCTTTCCGAACAAACGAAAGAGTCTCTGGGCAGGTTGTTCCCGGAATGGATGCCCGTAAGCAACCCCGTGGATCTCTGGCCCGCCATGGAACGTCATGCCAGCGGGGAGGTCGATGTCATTGGTCAGGCGTTAACGGCGGTACTTGCAGATTCCCAGGTGGATGCCGTCCTCCTCCACGCCTTTGTGGGCAATTTCCGCATTCGCTTCGATATTAAGGATCTGGCGCAACAGACCAACGCGGCGGGTAAACCCGCCTTTATCTGGCTCTTGGGAAAGAGGGCGGAGTCCTTCCAGTTTTACAACGAGGCCCGGAACCTTGGAATCCTGGTATTCTCGGAGATCGGACGGGCCATCGAATGCATGGCCGCCGTATTCAATGGTAGAACATATTAGCGGTAATAAGGATGAAGAGCCGATGTTTTATTCCCGAATCAGGTCGATGATTGTGATTTCCGGTGGTGAAAGAAACCGCATCGGCGGCCCCCATGTTCCTGTCCCCCTGCTCACGTAAAGACGCGACCCTCCCGGTAGATTGAAAGAACCGCTCTGTAAGGGAAAAACCAGCCCCGTCACGATGCTGAACGGGAAAATCTGGCCTTTGTGGGTATGACCGGAAAGCTGGAGATCAAAGGCGCCCAGCGCCTCCTGATCAATTATTGGTTGGTGTTTCAGCAGGAGACGATAGGTCTGTCCGGGGAAATCGGCAAGGATCTTGGTTTCCGGAATCCCCCGGTACTTTCCCATTCTTTTTCCCGCCGGATCGTCCACGCCGGCAATATTAATCATCCCCGCAACATTGATCCCTTCGCCCCGTAACACGGTAAACCCGGCCATACGGGTAAAATCGAGGGCCTGGTCAAGGCCGGCATAGAATTCGTGGTTTCCCGTAACAGCGTATTTACCGTATTTCGCCTGGACACCCTTCAGGAGTGGCAGCGATCCATGGATATTGTCGATCTGGCCATCCACGAGATCTCCCGTGGACACCAGGATGTCCGGCACGGCCTTCTTTACCGCCTCCATCATCCTTACCAGACGTCCTTCCCGGACAATCATCCCCACATGGACGTCGGAGATCTGCACGATCCGGAGTTTCTCGATGTTTTTGGGAAGCTTCGCCGTCTTGACGACCAGGTGCTCCGTCCGGATGTTGAGGGCCTCAAAATAACCGTAAATATTGAGACCGACGGAGATAATGAGCGGCGCCATGAACAGGATCAGGGCGGAAGGATAAAGATGGTTCAGCTCAAAACCGCCGAGTTCGCTGTTCATCCAAACAGCAAAACGGTAAAAATCCAGGCATAGGGAAACAACGAAGAATAAAAAGACCACCCCCATCCAGGAATAACCGAGATACGAGAGAAAACAGGCGGCCCCTTCATAGCCCTCCCGTTCGGAAAGACGGACCAGGATGGGGCTGACTAAGAGAAACATCAAGGATAGCACGACGGCGGCGTGCACCATCGGCGTCAATTGGAAAGCCGCTTTCAGGCGGACATAGAAAAACAGATGGATGCCGCCATAGAGAAGGAAAAAGGAGAGCAGAAATAGGATCATGATCCCCAGACCGAGGCGGCAAATTGAGGGTAGATCAGGCGCATCCGCTCCTGTACCGGCCCCCGCAGCATTATCAGTTCTTCATCCGTCAGGGGGTTCATTATCGGAATGGACCGTTCCCCAATGGCCAGATCAAACCCTGTATTGCCGACGACTTCTTCTAGCGGGACGCCGGGGAAGATGGATTCCAGAATAATTTCCTTCTTCGTGCCGTCGAAGGCCATCACGCAGAGCGGTGTGACCACATGGCTGAGGCCGCCCCGCCGCCACGGAGCGTCATCGGCGGCCGTAGCGTTGACAAAATCTACCTTGGGAACGAAAAGCCGCTTGTTGTGACTGGTCGTGAAAATGATCACCCGCCGGACCAAGGCTGAAAGCATGGACGACCCGGCGCCGCCGGGCAGACGGACGGATGGGCGGTTATAATCCCCCAGCATGGAAAGATTGATCGAACCGCGCTTGTCAATCTGCACACCGGAAAGGAAAAACACGTCGATTTTACCCTTTTGGGCAAGGGCAAACAGCTCATGAAAGCCCTCGGAAAGACGGAAATCAGGGTCGCCGTATATCAGTGTTGTCAGGTGCGGTGCATGGGTCATTTTCGCAAGCAGCGCAGCCGCCGCCGGGAGGGGCGACAGGGTTCCCGTCGCGACCCACTCGCCGTCCCGCAACAGTCTGGAAATGGCGCCGATCATCACTTCCGGGGGTTTAACCGGCTGATTGGGAATGGTTGGTTTCGTCATACATGTTTCCTCCCGCGAAAATTTACAACTTCCAGATACCGGTTATGATCTTCAGGCCCGAAAATATATTTTTCCATATAGGCGGCAAATCCCTGCTCGTCCTTGGACGCCACGACATATTCCCGGATATGGGCGGCGTCGGTTTCATAAATTCCCGGGCAAGCCGTCGGATGGGCCCCGCCGGGTGCCATGACCACCGCATCGATATGTACGGAAGCTACAAAGACCTCCTGACGACCGGGCAACACGTCTTCCGGTTCCACAAGTTCCTCCACCACGGCAATCGTTTTCTTTGCCGCCATGGCGAGGAGTCGGTCATTCCGGTTAGCGTCGGTCGTGATCTCTCCGCTGCGACTGCCTTTGGCGGCATGGATAATGGCTACATCGGGCATGATGGGCAAAACGACGACATATTCGTTACCGGAATAGGGATCGCACACTGTTTTGAGATCCCGGCGAACCTTCATCAGGTCGGAATGCATGATACCAAGGACAGGAATGAACGGCAGGTTATGGACCCCAGCCTGGAGTCCCAAGAGCAGTGCCGGTCAGATCGTCTCCAGGAGCTTGAGTTCGCCCCGCTCGCATTTCCGACGGAAATTGGGGGCCAGGCCAAATTCATCAAGAACGATCTGGGGAAACTGGACCGTCTCGACGCAGCCGGCGCCGATCAGGAGATCCGCTACATATCCTCCGGTGAGAACCGGGGTCAGCGTCAAACCCTTTACCCCCAGACGGATGATTTCCCGCACCACCGCCATGGGGTTCATCGTCATGCCCGCCCCTACCCCAAGGTGCATCCCATCTTTCACCCAACAGGCCGCTTCCTTCGCCGTTATCAGTTTGTCCATCATCGCTTTTTACCCCAATGTCAATTAGTAAGCCTGACTAGTTTATATCTGGAAATAATGGAGCTGTCAATTGACTAGCTCGACCCGGTGGGTGAAATTCTACTGAGAATGTTTAGGTGGCTTTACGCACATAGATGATAAAAAAACGTCATTCCGGATCAAGTCCGGAATGACGAAAGTTAATATTTAAGATTTTGCGAGCTTGCAAATCTTACCGACTGGAGCGATTTTGTCGGTCGCGACTGGGGTAAGACGATTTTGCCGCTGCTGCGGAAGCTGCCGAGCGCTGCAACATGGCTTGTCCCTGGACGCTTGAAAAGCTTCTCCGTCTTACCTGCTGTTGCTGGCGCGGACGGTCGTGACCGCCGTCATTTCCTGCCGGCGCCGGGACGCCGTAGTTAAAGTCCTGCAGCGTCCTCTTTTCTACCGTTTCCCCAAGGGCCTTCTCGATGCCCCAGATGAATCCCCGCTCTTCACGGGTCATAAAGGTAAATGCATCCCCCGTCTTTGCGGCCCGGCCGGTGCGGCCGATGCGGTGCGTGTAGGCGTCGACGGTGTCGGGCATGTCGTAATTGATCACATGGGAAATACTGGAAACGTCGATTCCCCGGGCAGCGATGTCGGTGGCCACCAGGATCTGGTACTTGCCGGCGCGATAACCGCTGAGCACAGCCTGGCGCTTGGTCTGCGGCAGGTCGCCTTGCAGGGACGCCGCGACAAAACCAGCCTGGGCGATCTGTGTCGCCAGACGGGTCGCACGATGCTTGGTACGCGTGAAAACGAGGACGGATTCCGTATCCGTGCCTTCCAGAAGCTTCATCAGCAGGGCCGTTTTGAGGTGCTGCTCGACAGGATAGATGGCATGAGAGACAGTGGATACGGGATTACTGTCGCCGACCTGAATGTTGACCGGATTGCTCATGACTTCCTGGACCAACCCGCGGATATCGGCAGGCATGGTGGCGGAAAAAAGGAGGGTCTGACGCTTGACCGGCAGGCACTTGATGATCCTTTTGATATCCGGCAGAAAACCCATGTCGAACATGCGGTCCGCCTCGTCAAGGACGAGGACTTCGACCTGAGAGATATCAATTTCTCCGTGGTTGACGAGATCGAGCAGACGTCCCGGGCAGGCCACGACAACTTCGGCGCCATTACGCAGCTTTGCGATCTGGGGGTTTTTATTCACGCCGCCATAAACGGTAACACTCTTCACTTTAGTTCGGCGGCCCAACTCAATAATGGCCTCATGGGTCTGCTCCGCCAGTTCCCTGGTCGGGGCGACAATAAGCGCCCGGACCCGCTTGCGCGGTCCGTCCATCAGACGCTGCAAAATCGGCAGCACAAACGCCGCCGTTTTCCCTGTACCGGTATGGGCCAGCCCCATAACGTCACGGCCGTCGAGAATAGACGGGATGCACTCTGCTTGAATCGGGGTGGGTGCCGAGTAGCCGGCGCCCTCAATCCCCGCTTCGATCAGGGGGTGCATGTTAAAAGATTTAAAATTCGTTAATAATTTACCGCTTGTTGCTTTTGCTTCTTGCATGTACTCAATTTCCTTCAATATTTGTCGTCATTATCTTGACGTTGATTTGCCGGATTTCTCCTGACATTCTTTACACCACAGCAGCATAAAAAAATCCCCACCAGCCTAATTTACAGGCTCTGGGGACACTATGGACCAAAACCGGCTCTAAAACTGCGACGTTAATACGCTTCCCCAATGAGCATGTCAAGGATTATTTAAGGGGTCAGACTTACTTATTGACATTTGACATCAAATGTCAATAAGTAAGTCTGACCCCTTTTATTCCTGAGTTTTGAGGAAGGTTACTTCCGGCCAGGTCTCCATGCAGCGTTCCAGCCGGTATTCGCTGGCGGCGAGAAAGGTCGGGCGACCTTCGGCGTCAAGGGCCAGGGAGTTTTCGTTCTTCAGTTCGAACTCCTTGAAGCGGATTTTGTCGTCGCAGGTGACCCAGCGGGCGACGTTGTAAGGCGTCTCTTCAAAAACGGTTTCGGCGCCGTATTCTGTTCTCAGCCGCTCAGCGGTCACATCAAACTGGAGGACCCCCACCGCTCCCAGAATGTAGTCGCTCTTCCCCAGTGGCTGGAAGACCTGCACGGCCCCCTCCTCGGAAAGCTGAACCAGACCTTTATGAAGCTGTTTGCTCTTCATGGGGTTCTTCAACCGCACGCGCCGGAAGTTTTCCGGTGCAAAACTGGGGATGCCCATAAATTTCAGCGGCTCATTTTCCGTGAAGGTATCGCCTATCTTGATATTGCCGTGATTATGAATGCCGATCACGTCGCCGGGATATGCCTCTTCGACATGGCTACGGTCCTGGGACATAAATATGGTGGCATTGGCGAGGGTAATTTCCTTGCCCAGGCGGTGGTGAATCACCTTCATCCCCCGACGAAATGTCCCCGAACAAACCCTCAGGAAGGCAATGCGGTCGCGATGGGCAGGGTCCATGTTCGCTTGGATCTTGAAGACGAAACCCGAAAAGTCCTCTTCGTAGGGGGATACCTCTCTTGTCGTGGTGATACGGGCGACAGGGGCGGGCGCCATTTCCACAAAGGCGTCTAGGAGCTCCTTCACTCCGAAGTTGTTGACGGCGCTACCGAAAAAGACTGGACTCTGGTTGCCCTTCAGATACTGCTCCAATTCAAAGGGGTTAGCAGCCCCCATCAGGAGTTCCACTTCCTCCCGGAGTTCCCTGGCCTGGCTTCCCAAAATGTCATCAAGACGAGGATCGGCAAGATCGGTGATCAGAACACCCCCCCGTGGCTGGGTATGCCCGCCGGGCGTAAAGAGGTGCAACTCCCGGCGGTAGAGATTATAGACGCCCCGGAAGTACTTACCCATACCGATCGGCCATGACATGGGGACGCACTCGATCTGGAGTTTCTCTTCAATGTCGGCAAGCAGTTCCAGGGGAGACAAACCATCGCGGTCCAGCTTGTTGATGAAGGTAATGATCGGGGTGTTGCGCATCCGGCATACCTCCATGAGCTTTTCCGTCTGCGGCTCCACGCCTTTGACGCTGTCGATGACCATCAGGGCGCTGTCTACGGCAGTCAGCACCCGGTAGGTGTCTTCGGAAAAATCTTTATGACCCGGTGTATCCAGGAGATTAATTTCGTAGTCACGATAGTTGAATTTCATGACCGACGTGGTGACGGAAATGCCCCGTTCCTTTTCAATGCTCATCCAGTCGCTCAGGGCATGGCGGCCGGCCTTGCGCGCCCGGACGGCCCCGGCCTGCTGTATGGCCCCGCCAAAGAGCAGCAATTTTTCCGTCAGGGTGGTTTTCCCGGCGTCGGGATGACTGATGATCCCGAAATTGCGGCGGCGGTCTACTTCTCGGCGATGGTGCTTATCCAAATTTTATAACCTCAAAAGCTTTTTTTATACAAAAAGCCGGGCTTCTAGGGCCCGGCCTGCAAGTCGGCGTCAATATAATAATTGACCTTCAAAAGTCAATGATTAAGATAAACGACAATGATCTCCGAATAATCTATTTGGCGGCTTCCCTGTTTTTCTTTTTTTCCGCAATTTTTAGATTCTTGATTGCATCCCCATAACCGGGGCGAATCCTGATCGCCTCCCGGAAATGAATTATCGCCTGATTAATATTTCCCGTCTGGGCATAGGCGATGGCGATATTATTGTGGCCTTCTGCGAAACGTGGTTGCAACGCCAATACTCTCCCGTAAAAGGGCAGCGCCTCCCTATAACGACCCTGCCCTGCCAGGGCCGCGCCCTTGTTGAAGAGGGCCTCTTGATAACCGGGACGGATCTGCAAGGCCTTCTCAAATTGCGGCAAAGCTTCCCTATATCGGCCCTGCAGGGAAAGAGCAGCCCCCAGGTTATTATGGGCAAGGTAATTGTTCTCTGTCACGGCAACCGCCTGGCGAAATAATGTCTCCGCATTTTGCCAGCACTCCACCTGTACCACCGAAATCAGAGCAAAAAAGACGATAACGATCATCCCTAATGTAACAGCGAATATTTCCCTGCGATCACGAGAAACTTGTTTCTCTTTGTCATTTCCCTGCACACCAATCACCTGCCGGGGATCGTTGATGGGAAATTGTCGTAATCTTCTCTGTTCCGCTAATCCCCCCACCCCCCAGACGACGGCGATAAAGATGCCGATCAGCGGAATATAGGTGTAACGGTCCGCAAAGGCATGGCCCCCGATCTGAATAAGACCGATGACGGGAAGGAGGCTGATCAGATACCACAACCAGCCCACGAGTAAATAAGGCGCGTACTTGAAACTTCTGATCGAAAAGTATGTTATCGTCCCCAAAACCGCCAGAGAAAGGGCAACCGGCCCCATGGGCCAGGCGCCCGGATGAGGATAATGAACGGAAAGGTTAAAGGGAAGAACCATTTTGTAGAGATAAAAACCATAAGCGACAACGGCATTGGTCAAACGGACAAAAAAAGGAAATTCTTCGAAAGATTTCAACGCCCCCACCTGCTGCTCCGCCATCATCGTCACGACCCCCGCCGCGACCCCAAGGATCAGGAATGGGATTTTTTCCCCCAACACGAGTTTCCAGTTCCGGCGCCAATTTCCTCCGGACAAACGCTTGCCAGGCCAAACGTCCAATAAAAGCATGATAACTGGAAGTGTAACCATCATCGGCTTGGCCATCAGGCCCAGGACGAACGAGATAAGAACCAGACCATAGCGACCCCACCCCGGGCTTTCAACGTACCGGGCGTAAAGGAACAGAGATAGCATCCAGAAGAGGCCGCTCAGGACATCCTTACGCTCCGCAATCCAGGCGACGGATTCTACATGGAGGGGGTGAAGGGCAAAGAGAGCCGCCACGAAGCCGCTTTTCCAGAGGGTGCCGGTCAGGCGATGCAAAGCGGCAAAGAGAAGCAATGTCGCGGCCAGATGCAGAAGGACATTGGTGATGTGATACCCCCCCGGATTAAGCCCCCAGATTTCATGATCTATCATCAGGGAAATCCAGGTCAGGGGATGCCAGAAACCGGCATCCGTGGCCGTAAAGGCCCACCGGATAGACTCCGGGGTCAGCCCGGCCAAAACCTGGGCCTTCTCGATGATATAAACATGATCGTCAAAAAAGACAAAATCAAAGAAGGCCAGCCGTCCAAAAACAGCCAGGACAGACAGCGCCAGTCCCAGGCAGATCAGCCACCGCCATCGGGAAGAACTGTCAGCGATCTCAGGTATAGGCAAACCTGCTTTCGGTGGGGTCAATTGATTCTCGTTCATATGTTAAGGCAGAGCTTCTCTTTGAGCATTATTTATTTTGCGCCACCCGATGAAAACGAAGCCAAGCAGTCCACCAAACCCGAGCCAGGCAATCACCGAAACCCAGGCCCCAATGACAAATGACCGCGGGAGATATTCGACGCGCAACAAATGCTCACCGGCAGCCAGCGGAATCGCCATGAGGGTGTAGTTCGCAGGCATGACCTCATATTTGGACTGAAACGACGGAGTCAATGACCGCACCCGCCAACCTCGGCTGTAATTATCAGTGATCAACAAAATCGCTGGTGCGGTAAGATTCGCCTTAATCGTTAATTGATCACCTTCTCTATCCATAATCGCGTAAGAATTCCCTGCGTCCGATTTCGTATGGACAGGCAGGGACTCGGATGCGCGGGTATGAGCAGCCCCATGCCTGGCCCCGGGTACAGATGTATCCGCTGCTACATGCGGAGACTTGACGGCAGGTACAGGTACGGGCGCCTTCTCAAGAATCACCGTCCGGCGCGGATCAAAAGTCGGATTCCCCAACTCCTTGAAAATCTCTCCTCTGCTTCCCGCTGCCTTCCAATCCTGAACCAATGAAATACGCGGCATCCAATCCTGGTATTCCTGTACGGTTGCCCCTTTCTCTCCGGGGGTGAAAACATATCGCAGCCGGAGCATCTTGAAGAGGGGATGATATTGATGAATCTTTAAATAGGTCGTTGCCTTGTCCGGGTCCGCCCCTTGCGTCCAGGCCATAAATTGCACATACCGGCCCATCGCCACCGGCCCGTATCCCCAGATATCCTGAACGCCGGTGGACATGGCCGTATTGGCGTTGGTAAAGTTCAAAACCCGGTAATCCCCCGGATGCGTCCTATAAAACGCCTTAATTTGAGAGATCAGCAGATCATCATAAGAAAAGGTCGGGCGATTCATTCTCGCAAAGGTAAACATCTCGATGACTGCCAGCAGGATCAGGACATAGACGGTTCTGCGTTGAGAGCGGATCAAGAATAACAGGCCCGCCACGATCAGGCACAAACCCGCGGCCACGTACAGACCCAGAGCGGAAAACTTTCCCGCCTCCGCCAGGAAGGCGCCATTCCTGAACAGACTTAAGGGGAAGTATGATTCACCGGTATTCGCCACGAACTGGACGATACTTACCCAAAGGGAACTGATGGACGTTACCGTAGAGGCATTAAAGATCCAAGCCGCCATTCCACCCAGAATCAACGCGGCGTTCAAGGGAATCAAGAAGAACTTCCGTGAAGAAATTTCCCGGCGGATCAACCCATCCAAACCATAACCAGCAAGCAGAATCCAGAACAGGGAAGCAAGGAATATAAATTTGGACGTCCCGCGAAATTTGTCAAAACCGGGTAACCAGTCAAATAGAATCCCGAACAGTGGCGTATGGGTCCCTAGCGCCAGAATCATCAGGATAATAATCATGGCAATCAGCCCAGATCGCATCCGTCTCTCGCAGCTAACAACGCCATAGAGAGCAAGAAAAAAACCAGCTACCCCTGTGAACAGACACATCTCCCAGAGATAGCAGCGCCCCCAATAAGGAAAATTCTGGATATCGCCAAAGAAAAACGGCGCTAAGAGGGTAATGATATTTTCCGGCGGGAAGCTGAACATAGCGGCAAAACCGGTTGCGACACCGGCGCTGCGGACCCCTTCCTGAGATGCTGTCAAAACGGGCAATATCTGAAAGGCGGTGAGGAGCAGACTTCCAACGGGGATTATCAAGAGGCCCAGAATAACGTATTTCCTCTTTTCGACGAAAATAAGGCGGCTGCCGCCATACAGGACAACGGCAATGGCCGTGTAATAGACATACTGGAACTGCCCGGTCAGCATCTGCATGGCCACGGCGAAGATCCCCAGCAGCGCCCATTTGAGAGACGGCTTGTCCATCATCCCGTCTATGGACAGAAAGATCAACGGCGCCCAGGTCATGGCGCAAAGATTACCCACATGACCGGCAAAAACATGCATAAAATATGGCCCAGAGAATATGAGCAGCACGGCTGCCAGCAGACAGGACAGTGGATGGAGCCGCCGGAAGGCCGCCCACAAATACATGAAGAAACCGGCCAGAAATACGTGAAAAGCAATGCTCCCATTGACAGCTTGCGACAAGGGAAGGAAGAGATGAAAAAAGTGGGGGGGATATAAGGCCGTCGAAAGCATAAATGAACCGGAAAAGACATGGGGATTCCAGAGCGTTAAATTACCGTTTCTCAGCTCCCGATAGACAAAATCAAGCCCCGATAATTCCCCGGCATACAGATCCAGCCCTTCAGCGGATAATATCCTGCCGCTATCTGTAAAAAGCACATCGCCGAACATCGCCAGGGTGATCATGAACAGGACAAAAAAAGCGTGACGCCAATCAAAGTTATCCCAGAAGAAATTACCTAAAGATTCCAAGGGCGAATGCGCAGGCGGCTGATTAATTGTCATGAGATGCTGAACCTATTGCACGCTGCGCCATAGTAAAGTTCGGCCAAAACCAACTTGGAAATGCACAGTTGTCTTGTCTCAACCTGCTCAAACTGGGCCTTGAAGGAAAGGGGAAGGCCCAGTTTGAGTATCACTTTTTTCAAAAATGCGACCCTCCCCCTTCTCATTCCAAGACATTCACCGTGCCTAAGATATTGGTATCAAAGGTCGTCTTGGGATCTTCATAGGATTACCGTACCAAAGCCTGGGCCGCCAGGTGAAAAACCATCGCCGGCTGATACCGGATGAAGGCATCCATGAGTTATTCCAGATTCCGGACATCCCCGTGCACATGGGTAATCCTGTCCGCCAAACCCGAAGCGGTAAAATTGCTGGGATCACTCGGCGGCTCCAGGGCATAACCGACAACCTCCGCCCCCAACTCCTTCAGCCAGATGGCCAGCCATGACCCCTTGAAACCGGCGTGGCCAGTCACAAGCACCCGGCGCTTTTTGTAGACGCTATGAAAAATCATCCTTTTCATCCTATTATAAATTGTTTAATAAATTGATTTTATTCTACATACATACGGCAAGGAAGTCAAACGCTGTTTTGAAGACTAATATAATCTGTACCTCACTAAATTAAAAGAGTTGGAGGAAAGAAGCGTTCTTGTGTTTCAACAATAGCAAATCCGCATTTCCAGATCATGGATGAGATGCACTATTTACGCTTTTATCTTTAAATTTATCGAATAACACTGATTGATATTGTGCGATTCCGTAAGCAGGATTGATTTGAATCGCTTGTC
Organism: Syntrophales bacterium; assembly: GCA_023231165.1. Lineage (GTDB taxonomy): Bacteria > Desulfobacterota > Syntrophia > Syntrophales > UBA8958 > UBA8958. The sequence continues at coordinate 17,542 of JALNVY010000012.1, forward strand.
TATAATGGTTAAGCGCATCTTCTTTCAAGCCTTGCTGCCCCAAAATCAAAGCCAGATGATAATGAGCATTAGCATAATCCGGACGTAATTTGACAGCCGCCAGAAAATGTTCCCTGGCCGCTTCAAATTTATTTTGGCGGTAGAGGATCATGGCGATATTGTTATGGGCACCGGCGTGACCAGGTTGCAGCTCGATGACCTTGCCGAATGCATTAAGGGCATTGGGAAAATCTCCCTTTTCAATCAGGGCAACCCCCAGGTTATTCTGGATATGGGCCAAATCCGGACTCAACTGGGCGGCTTTTTTAAAATTCTCGATGGCAGCGGTTAAATCTCCCTTTTGTCTGTACGCAATACCTAAATTATAAAATGCAATAGGGTTCTCTGCCGTCACAGATATGGAATGCTTGAAGAGAGTAATGCTGTTTTCCCAATGTCTAACCTGCATCGTAGCTGTACTAGCCATAAAGATTATCACCATTACTGCCGCTACGGAAAGTATACAGGCATTAAATCTCCATTTTTTTGCCAGATCCGCTACGCCCCAACCAAGCATGATGAACAGACCGATAAGGGGCACATATGCATATCTGTCCGCCATAGAGTGAGAGCCTATCTGAATAAGTCCGATCACTGGAATCAATGACCCCAAATACCAGAACCAACCCACAAACAGATAAGGAAAAGAGCGGCGTAATTTAATAACAGTGAAGGAAACAGTTAACAGAAACGCAAAGGAAACGAGGACCTGCCAAAGTGACCAATAACCGGGATGAGGATAAAAAACCGTTAGGTTCATGGGATATAAGGTTTTGGCGATATAAGCCGTGTATGATTTTGCTGCGTTAAATATGCGGACATCCAAGGGGAAAGATTCAACAGAGATGAGAGCACCCATTTCCTGTTCAGTGATAAAAGTTACTATCGCTACAATAAACGCCAATATGATCAAGGGGGCCTTCTCGATCACCAGACGGGAAAAGGGAATTTTTCTGAAGCGTCCTAACGGCCAGTAATCGATTAGCAACAAGGCAAAAGGTAATGTTACCACCATCGGTTTTGACATCAAACCCATTATAAATGCAGTTAAAACTAGGAAATAGCGGACATATCCGGGTTTCTCTGTATATTTGAAATATAACCACAATGTCAGCATCCAGAAAAGAGTGCTCAATACATCCTTGCGTGATGCAATCCAAGCCACAGGTTCAACATTCAACGGATGTAATGCAAATAAAGCTGCAACTAAACCGCTTTGCCAAATGCCTCCCGTCATTCGATAGAAAACAAAAAAAAGTAATGTAGCGCTAATGGCATGAAGGATAACATTAGTCCCGTGATACCCGCCCGCGTTCATGAGATACAATTCATGGTCTCCCATTAAAGACATCCACGTCAGGGGATGCCAAAAACCGGCTTCCGTAGCAGTAAGAGCCCACCATACATTTTTCCATGTCAATCCTCTGCAAACATTAATATTATCAATAACGTATATATTATCATCATAATTCACGAATTCGTACTGATGAACAGGCCCGTAAACAAATATTATTGCTAGATTCAAGAAGATAACCATGAATATAATCTTCTGCTTGCGGTCAAGTTTAATGTTGTTCATGATTTGTTTCATAGTAGATGTGTCGGAAAGCCTGCTTTCTCTATAAAACATCTATTTCCTTCGCCGATTTCATTCCATCCAAAACCTTTCTTAAATTGTCCGAAGCATCCCGATAATCGGGATCAAGAGATAGAGCTTTCTGAAAATGATAAATAGTTTCTTCATATTTTCCCTGAGAAGCTAAGGCGGCGCCAAGATTATTGTGTGCTTTTGCATCATTGGAGTCGAGATTCAGCGCAGCAGTAAATTCTCTTTCCGCATCTTTAAATCTCTTCTTACTCATATACACAACGCCCAAGTCTATATGGGCACGTTTATCTGGCTTTAGCGAGAGAGAATGGCGGATATTCTTGATCGCTTGTTCGTCATCTCCTAGACTATGATAAGCCATGCCTAACCCATGGTACGCTTTGTAGTTATTTTCAGTCACGCTTATAGCATGATAAAAAAGAGTCAATCCGTTTTGCCAGTGTGCAACCTGGAGCCGAGAAGTGACAACAAGGAACAGAAGAATCGCCAGTGCAACACAGAGCAATAGTGATTGTCTGTGTTTCATTTGTGCAAAATACTCAGTGCTGCCCCAAACAACCATCACAAAAATACCGATCAGTGGGATATAGGCATAACGGTCTGCCCGTGCCAAGGTTCCCAACTGGATAAATCCAATTACAGGTACCAGTGTTATAAGATACCAAAGCCAGCCAACGAAAAGGTATGGATAGCGTCTCCTTTTTTGGATGGCGATTGAAGTCAGTAAAATGATCAATAAACCCGCACCGATGCTTGTCCAGAGTTGCCATGCACCTGGATGGGGATAATATGCCGCCAACTTCGCAGGAAAGATCATCTTTTCAATATAAATCAGGTAAGAAACCAAGGCATTAGAAATGCGGGCAAGCAAAGAAATGGTTTCCGTACCCGAAATGGCACCGAAACGATGCTCCGCAATGAACGTCACAATAATAACGGATAGTGCACAAACCGCCAAGGGTAATTTTTCCAGAATCAGTAAAGACCATTTTTTTTTCTGATTGTTTGTAATTTCGAATCGAGCAAGGGGCCAGTAATCCAAGAGAAGCATGATAAGTGGTAATGTTGCTATCATTGGCTTTGACATCAATCCCAGCATAAAACATATCCAAACCGATAGATATCGTCCCACATTAGGTGTCTCTGCATAACGCGCATATGTCCACATCGTCAGCATCCAAAAAAACATACATAGGACATCTTTGCGAGAAGCAATCCATACCACCGGCTCTACATTCAACGGATGGATGGCAAATAGCGCCGCAATAATGCCGCTTTGCCAGACGATGCCTGTCATGCGTCGCCATGCTAAAAACAGCAGTAACGTGCTGCCTATATGGAGCAAGACATTGGTCCAATGAAAACCCCCCGCATTCAGCCTGTATAACGAAGTATCCAGCATCAGCGACAGCCACGTCATCGGGTGCCAAAAACCGGCCTCCA
>JALNVY010000013.1 GCA_023231165.1 Syntrophales bacterium
AGTGACGAAGGATACAGCGCAACGCCGCATCCGGATCTTTTTACGAAGCCGTTCTTCCGCTTTCGAATCAAAGATGATATCAAGGCGGCAAGGAAGAGGCGACGCAGGCGTATATGGAAATACGTCGAGGAGCATCTGACGATGCCAACGAAGATAGAACTTTGATATAGAGCTTGTCCGTAAATAATCCTTACCGGCTCGCATCCCATCTTCATGCTATCTTTTCCCGTGTCTCAATCGCAAAATCCTCGACGTGGCGATGCTACGCCTGCGGTTTTACTCAATCGACCCAGAAAAATCTGACTTAAATCTGGGCGCGATCCCAGGCAAAGTTATTTACGGATAAGCTCTTAGAAGCGGAATCAGAGCTTGACGAGGCGTTTGTTATACTCCCGTTCTCTCCGAGAGGGTTTTTTCGCCTGACCTTTCTTTTTTGTTCCCTTTGTTCCCTGTGACAAGTCGCCGTCTTCCTTGCCGGTAATAACATTGCCGTAGGACGGCGATGATGACGGGGGGAGATCCCCAGCGACGATACCTTCAAAGGTTTGCGAATCCACCACTGTGCTACCGCATCGTTCCACGAAATGGCCGATGTCCCGATCCGAGGTAACCACGACCAGCTCGTCACCGGATCTTTCCGCCATGCGCTTGATGAGATCGTCGGCCTTTTCCCCTTTCCGGGAATAGATGATGTCGATTCCCCCTTCCCGATCACGTTCTTCCTGGAAAGAACCCCCGTCCCAGCCGTCAAAGACCACTGTCAACCGGTGTCCTTTCCGTTCCCGGTAGGGGATGAGGAAACGAATAAGTGCATGGCGGCCTTCTTCGAGGGTAAATTTCTCCGCCCGCCGGAGGTGGTCAGACTGGCGAATAAGATTATATCCATCAATGATAATATGCATGAAAACCCAGCCTTTTTTAATTGTCAATAAGTGGGCGATATGTTATAAGCGACGCATCATTTCATCGTAACGGATTCGTGCATGGGTATCGACAAAGACCACTGTATGCCAAATTCGTCCTCAACGAAAACCCTTTTTATTACTTTTCATCGTCCTGACACAAGTAGAAAAATGACCATTGACTTTAAATCACTTAAGGAGGGAATGTATGGCAAAGAAAGTTTATGAACCGGGTGAAAGTTACAAGTATCAGCTGCTCATCAAACACATCCTCGAAATGCCCCTGGCTTTTGCTCCGAACCAGGAGATCGTTTACCGGGATAAGGTCCGCCTCACCTACCGGACCCTTAACGAACGGATCCACCGCCTGGCCAACGGATTGGGAAAAATCGGCGTGGGAGTTGGGGATAAGGTCTGCATCTTTGATTATGACAGCCATCGTTATCTGGAGTGTTTTTTCGCCGTCCCCATGATGGGTGCGATAATGCATACACAGAATTGGCGCCTTTCTCCGGAACAGATCCTCTATACGATGAATCATGCGGAGGACAAGATCGTCCTGATCCATCAGGATTTTGTCCCCATGCTCGAGGCGATCTGGGACAAGCTGACAACGGTCAAAAAAGTCATCCTGATCACCGACGACGGCGCCAAGCCGGAGTCAAAGATTCCCTTCGATACGGAATACGAGGAAATGCTGGCGGGAGCGGCGTCCGCGTACGACTTCCCCGATCTTGACGAAAACACCCAGGCGACGATATTCTACACCACGGGGACGACCGGCCTGCCCAAGGGCGTCCATTTCTCTCACCGCCAGTTGGTCCTCCATGCCCAGGCCCTCCTGCTGGCCACCGGTTCCTATGAATCTATTGCCCGTTGTAAATCGAACGATGTCTACATGCCCATCACCCCCATGTTCCATGTCCATGCCTGGGGGTTTCCGTGGGCGGCCACGATGCTGGGGGTTAAACAGGTTTATCCGGGGCGCTATGAACCGGCAATGCTCCTGAAGCTGATCCTGACGGAACGGGTAACCTTTTCCCACTGCGTCCCGACGATCATTCAGATGCTTGTGAGCAGCCCGGCGGCCAAGAAATTCGATCTCTCCTTCTGGAAGGTCATCATCGGCGGCGCCCGTCTCCCCAAGAGTCTGGCCCTCGAAGCCATGGAAATGGGTATCCAGATCTTTGCCGCCTACGGGATGTCGGAAACTTGCCCCCTCCTTACGGCGGCCAATCTCAAGCCATGGATGCTGAACGAGACGATGCAACATAATGTAGACACCCTCGTCAAGACCGGTCTGCCGGCGCCCCTGGTGTATGTGCGCCTCAAGGACCCCTTGGGAAGGGACGTTCCCCATGACGGCGTTGCCACCGGGGAAGTTTGCGTCCGGTCGCCCTGGCTCACGGAGAGCTATTTCAAGGATCCGGAGCGGTCCAAGGATCTCTGGGTGGACGGCTGGCTCCACACGGGCGATGTAGGCCTGATCGACAAGGAAGGATACCTCCAGGTTACCGACCGCATCAAGGACGTCATCAAGACGGGCGGTGAGTGGATCTCGTCCCAGGATCTGGAGAACGTCATCGCTAACCATGAGGCGGTTATGGAAGCTGCGGCCATCGGCATTCCCGATGCCAAATGGGGCGAGCGGCCTTTCCTCGTGGCCGTCCTGAAACCGGATTTTGTCGGTAAGGTCACGGGCGATGAACTTCGCCAGTTTGTCCTGAAGGCATCCGAGGCGGGCAAGATTCCCAAATACGGCGTTCCGGATCGGGTGGAGATCGTGGCGGCAATTCCCAAGACCAGCGTCGGCAAGATCAACAAGGTGGAAATTAGGAAAATATATATCATCTGAGATAGTTGCGAAACTGCTTGTCATCCCCGGATGCCTCTATCCCCGATAACGGCATTCGGGGACGGATATGGTTTTTCGTGCAGTTAGAACCATATCCCCGCTCAGAGTCGTTGCGGGAAGGACATAATGGTGGTGGGCCGTCTCTTAATTCTTTCCAGTCTTTATGGGGGAGCAGATATGTTTTCTGCTCCCCTTTCTTTATTTCTGCGAATCTGCTTGACCAACTGTGGGAAGGGATGTAAATGAGCGTTCGATTCGGAGCTGATTATTTTCTTGATATCCGGAATAATAACGCACCGGCCATGTTGATTAGAATGAAATAGGGGCGCTGTTCTCCCTATTTTCTTGAGGAGATATATGAAAACAAGAATTACCGAGTTATTAGGAATCAAGTACCCCATCTTCCTTTCCGGGATGAGTTGGATCAGCGTGCCGAAGATGGTGGCGGCAGTCTCCAATGCCGGTGGTCTTGGCATTCTGGCGACAGGTCCCATGGACCAGGAAGAGACACGCAGGGCCATCCGGGAAATCCGCAGCTTGACGGATAAGCCGTTTGGTTGCAACGCAACTCTCCTTATGCCCGGAGCCGCAGAGAATGCGAAGATCCTCTTGCAGGAGCAGGTTCCGGTTATCAACTTTGCATTGGGGAAAGGCGACTGGCTGGTGAAAGAGGCTCATAAATACGGCGGCAAGGTCTTTGCTACCGTGGTCAATGCCCGCCATGCCAAACGGGCCCAGGATTACGGCGCCGACGGCGTCATCGCCACGGGAAATGAGGCGGCGGCTCATGGCGAAGCGGTAACGACGATGGTCCTGATCCCGAGCCTGGCTAATGTCCTGGATATCCCCGTGGTGGCGGCAGGTGGTATTGCCGATGGCCGGGGATTCGCGGCGGCCCTGGCCCTGGGGGCAGAGGGGGTGGCTATGGGCACCCGTTTCATGACGACGAAGGAGAGTCCTCTTCATAAGAATTTCAAGGATCTTTCCATTGAGCTGGATGTGACGGATACCCTTTATTCCAAGCGGGTGGATGGAATCTGGTGCCGGGTACTCAAGACGAAGGCGGCGGAAATGGCCATCAAAAATGGGGTCGATCTACCGGCGGCGTTTGTCAATTCCAGGGATATTGCCAGACAGATGAAGATGCCTTACCTGAAACTGTTCATCGGTATCCTCGCTTCCGGATTGAGCAATGCCATGAAGATGGCCTATATGGCCAATGGTTTCAAAGCCTTCCAGTTGGCAACGGAAGAGGGGGATTTGGATAAAGGCATTCTTCCCGTTGGCCAGGCGACAGGTCTGATTCACGACCAACCGACAGTGGCCAAGGTCATGGAAAGGATCGTCGCGGAAGCAAAACAGGTACAGGGGAAGCTGGCAGAAAAACTATCATGAATCTTCCGTTTCTAAATCAAAGATGCAATCAAGGCGGCAAGGCAGAGGCGACGCAGGCGTATTTTTCATACGTCGAGGAGCCGATTGCCGATGCCAACGAAGATAGCGCTTTGATTTAGAAACGGAATCAGGTGTTTTTCAGGGTGGTGATGGTCTTTCCGTAGTCATGGCTGCCGAAGACGGCGGCCCCGGCGACGAAGGCCTTGGCCCCGGCTGCGGCAACGGCGCCAATGTTCCCGGTGGTAATGCCGCCGTCCACTTCGAGAAGGACATGAGGTGCGTGGGCGTCGATCAATTTTCTTGCCGCCTGAATCTTGGAGATCATGGAGGGGATGAACTTCTGGCCGCCGAATCCGGGATTAACCGTCATGATAAGCAGCAGATCCAGATCCGCCAGGACCGGCTCGATCTGGGTCAGAGGCGTGGCCGGGTTTAATGAAACCCCTGCCTTTTTCCCTTTGTCCCTGATATAGGTGATGGTGCGATGCAGGTGAGTGGCTGCTTCCACATGGATGGTGATATAATCGCTTCCCGCCGCCGCAAAGGCATCGATATAGCGGTCAGGATCGGAGATCATCAGGTGGATGTCGAAGGGAAGCCTGGTCGTTTTCCGCAGGGAGGCTATGACGCCGGGTCCGATGGTCAGGTTCGGCACGAAGTGACCATCCATGACATCGATGTGTATCCAGTCCGCCCCCGCCTTTTCCACTGCGATAATTTCCTCGCCCAGGCGGCTGAAATCGGCGGAAAGTATGGAGGGGGCAATAATTCTCATGGCGTTCATATACAGTAATGGAGCGGGGGTGTCAATCCCTTCTCCACAGAACCACATCCCTACCCCGCCCCTTTTGAAGGGGAGGGATGTGAGGTGTATGTGCTCATATAATAATCAATTATAATGATTTTCTTTCTCTATAATATTGCCCTTTTTATTGCCGCTTGTCTGGCCCTTCCCTATTATGTTTTGAAGATGGCGCTGACGGGGAAATACCGGCGGAGTCTTGGCGCCAAATTCGGGATGATGGCGGAAGAGCTTTTTTTTGCGATGCAGGGGGCGCCCAGGATCTGGATCCACGCAGTCTCGGTGGGGGAAGTTACGGCGGCCGCACCCATTGTTGCCGCTTTACGGGCGGAGCTGCCGGAGGCCTGCATTGTCCTGTCCACCAGCACGGAAACGGGTCAGGACATGGCCAGGTCCCTGGCGACAGAAGCCACCGCTATCATTTATTATCCCCTCGACATCCCTTTTGTTGTCCGTAAGGTAATCACAAGGGTCAATCCCGATGTCTTTGTCATGACCGAGACGGAACTATGGCCGAACTTCCTTCATACCTGTAAAGAGATGAAAATTAAGGTGATCATGGTGAACGGCCGTATCTCTCCCCGCTCTTTCCGTCGCTACCGGCTTAGCCGTTTTTTCTGGAAGCGGGTCCTGGCGTTTGTGGATCGTGTCGGCGTCATTTCCGATGTTGACGGGGAACGGATTCTCTCCCTCGGCCTGTCCCCGGAGCGTTTGGAGATTATGGGAAACGCCAAGTACGATGGTCTGGCGGCTAAGGTTTCTCCGGCCCTGCAGGAGGAAATCGCTCTGCGTCTGAATATCGCGCCGGAAGATCCTGTTCTTGTGGCCGGAAGCACCCATGAGGGAGAAGAGTCGGTTGTCTTGGATGTCTATCGGCGCCTCCTGCCGGACTATCCGGCCATGAAGTTGATCCTGATTCCCCGCCATGTCGAGAGGGGAGCAGCAGTTCGGGAAATTGTTGCCCGTAGCGGCTTTGCGGATATTATCACTCTTTCCGCCATCAACGGCGGCCAGGGGCGGGCGGAGGAGCGGATCATTATCGTCGATGTAATCGGAGAACTCTTCAAGATCTACTCACTGGCGACGGTGGTTTTTTGCGGCGGCAGTCTCGTACCCAGAGGGGGACAGAACATTCTCGAGCCTGCGGCCTGGGGAAAGGTGGTCTTCCACGGTCCTTCCATGGAAGATTTTCTAAGTGAGAAAAACATCTTAGCCGGGATCGGAGCGGGAATAACCGTCACAAACGGCGAAGAACTGCTTGCGGGTGTTCGCCGGATGCTGTCTCAGCCTTCCCTTCTAAAAGAAAAGGGAGAAGAGGCCAGGAAAGCTATTATCGCCAACCGGGGGGCGGCAAAGCGCTACGCCGGACTGATTATAGAATCTTTGCGTAATCAACGGGGATAATATGACACCCCTTACTCCTGTGATCGCCGCTGATATTCCTGCCACTTGCCGTCCACCCAGTGTTGGACCTGGTGGAGCTGCTCGATATTCATTTTTTTAAATCTTCCCTGCTTCTCCAGATAGTTGATGACGGGCAGACGGTTTCCCCGCTCGGCTATGGACTTGCTGCGGCCGGTAAAACGGAATCTCCCGTTTTCTATTTCAAACAGAGGGGCAATGCCCGTTTCCACGGCCAGTCGGCCCATCTTTACCGTATCCTTGGGGGGATAAACCCAGCCGGGGGGGCAGGGTATGTACAGGTGAATATAGCGGGTTCCCTTGATCTTTTTGGCCTTGACGAACTTGTCATAGAGATCGATGGGATAGGACGGAGACGCTGTTGCCAGGTAGGCAATGTCGTGGGCCTCCATGATCTTCAGGAAATCCTTTTTGTGCTGCTGCTTCGTTGCGATCGGCGTGGTGGTCGTGAGCGCTCCCAGCGGGGTGGCGCTGGAGCGCTGGGTGCCGGTGTTCATATATCCTTCGTTGTCGTAGCAGACATAGATAAAATCCGTTCCCCGCTCGGCGGCTCCGCTCAGGGCTTGAATGCCCATATCAAAGGTTCCTCCGTCCCCGGCGATGGCCATGACGGTGATATCCGTCCTGTTCAGCGCCTGGAGCCCCGCGACAAGTCCGGAAGCGGAAGCGGCGGTGCTGGCGAAGGAGTTGTTGAGGGCGGGGATCAGTACCGGCGTACTCGGATAGATTCCGTGGAGGACGCAGAGGCAGCAGGCGGGCAGGGTGACGATCGTGTTTTCTCTCAGCGCCTTCAAGGCGTATCGGTAGGCCAGGGATAGCCCGCACCCCTGACAGGCCCGGGTGCCCGGGAGAATATATTCTTTCGCATTTATTTTAAATAAGTTTTCCGGCATGATTTCACCCCGTATAGCAATTGAGCCAGGTTGTAGGTTTCTCGACGATCCCCGTTTGCATCTCCGCCCAGGACGCCCTGGCGGCGTCGGCGAGTTCCCTTGCCTTCACATCGCGTCCTCCGAGTCCGGCAATATAGTTGTGAACAGGGGCCTGATTTTCCGATCCGTAGAAGGCAGCCTTCAAATCGGAACTCAGGGCCCCTTCGTATCCGTAACTGATTCCCTTCTCAAAGATGACAATTCCTTTAGCGCCGCGAAAGGTCTCTTTAAGGTTTTTAGCGGGGAAGGGCCTGAATACCCGAATTCCCACGACCCCCGCCTTGATTCCTTCGTCCCTTAAGATATCGGCAGCCTGCGTGGCCTCGCTGGCAAGGGAGCCCATCCCGGTCATGATCAGTTCCGCATCCTCCATCCGGTATCCCCAGGAAAGGCCGCCGTGGTCCCTGCCGAATACCTCGGCAAAGCGTCGGCTTGTCTCCTGAATGACGGCAGGCGACCGTTCCAGGGCGGCCTGAAGTTTGTAACGCATCTCCATGTAACCGTCGCAGAGGACCCCCTCGCTGTTTGCCCGCCGCCAGGGGAAAAGGACGGCATTAAGGGTACGGGGGTCTTCCGGGGATAGAATGGTGTGGGCCTGATAGGGAGGGAGAAACTCCCGGACCTTTTCCGGATCGGGAATATCGACGGGCATCATCGTATGGGAAAGAACGAAGCCGTCATAGCAGACCATGATGGGGGCGTATACCTCTTCGGCAATCCGGTAGGACTGGATGATCGTGTCAAGAATCTCCTGGTTGTTCCGGCAGTAAATCTGAATCCAGCCCGTGTCCCGCTGGGAGATGGAGTCCTGTTGATCGTTGAAGATGGTCCAGGGGGCCCCGACGCCGCGGTTTACACAGCACATGACGATGGGAAGGCGGGAGCCGGCGGCCCAGTGGAGCTGTTCATGCATATAGAGCAGGCCGTTGGCGCTGGTGGCGGTAAAGACCCTGGCCCCAACGGTGGAAGCGGAGATGCAGACCGTCAGGGCGGAATGTTCTCCTTCCACGCGGACGTACTCGGCCTTCAGTTCCCCACCCTCGATATACTGGGAGAGGATTTCCGCCAACTGGGATTGGGGGGTGATGGGATAGGCGGCGACGACCTGGACGCCGCTGAGTTTGGCCCCGATGGCGGCCGCCTGGTTGCCGGTCATGATCTGTACGTTACTCATGGTCCTCTCCCTCCCTCACCATAGTGATGGCCTTGGCCGGGCATTCTTCAGCGCAGATGCCGCAGCCCTTGCAGTAATCGAGATCGATCTCCACAGGGATTGTCGCCTTGACCACTCCTTCGGGGCAGTAGAGCCAGCAGAGAAAGCAGGCCGATTTTTTCTTCACCGAGGGGATGCATTTGGCGTGATTGATGACGGGGCCCAGGCTACGCCAGTCCCCCGTTTTTCCCGCCTCGCCGATGGCCACCGTGCACATGGCCGAAATACTGTCGTCTTTTTTTGTTGTCATAAGTTCAATCCTTCTTTTCCCTGACTATGGTTTCCTCATAGGCCGCCTTTACGGTGGTGAAGTTACGCGACCCCTGCTCCTTCGACAACTTGTGATTCAGGGCCTTTTCGATATATTCCAGGGAGACAAGTCCCGAGGCCCGGGCGAAGGCCCCTAACATCGGGGTATTTACTACCGGCGCCCCTTCCTTGCTCAGGTGGTGTCTCAGGGCGATGCCGGCAGCGTCAACGACGGCGATGCGGTATTCTCCCTGCTCGTCCCACTTCTCCAGTGGTGTCTGGGTATTGATGATCAGCAGACCGTTTTTGCGGAGTCTGCTGAAGATATCGACAACCTTGAAGAGGCTCTCGTCCAGGACAACGGCAATGTCGGCCTCCTCGATCTGAGAGAAAATCCGGATCGGCTCCTGGGCAATCCGTGTCGAAGCCGTCAAGGGCGCCCCCCGTCTTTCCGGTCCGAACGTCGGCGCCGAGGTCACCCCTTTGAATTCCTGTAGATATGCAGCTTCCGCAAGCATCTGGGCGGCGACGACCACCCCCTGTCCCCCTCTTCCATGCCAGATTACTTCGTACATGATTGCCCTGTCCCCTTTGCAAAAAAATAAAAAGGCCACGGATTCTCCACCCGTGGCCTCTTAGGATTTCTTATAGATGAACTCTTTAACTCCTAAAATCGCCGGGCGGTGGGTACAGGCCCACCAGAAGAAGGATGAGGCGCAATAATCCAAACAGATTGTTCGCGCTGTCAGCCGCTCTTCTTTTCTCACCAGTCACGATATTTCAGCCTCAAAAAGTTTTCTGGACCGTAAAATAAAAACAAAGGCTTGTCAATAGATAAAATTAATGAATTCACCGTTTGCTTTCCAATGTCTGAATGACGGCAGTCAATCGTTCGGCAATCAACCGGTGTCCATCGGCATTCATGTGATCATCAAGAGTAAGATATCTGCCGGCGTTCAGCTCTTTACCCAAATCAAGAACGACTATGTTGCGAATATAATCCGGGTAGGAGGGATCTTTAATTTGTTTTTTTAAATTTTCAAGAAAAGATCTGTCGTTTGCGGCATAAGGATTAGCCTCAAAAATAATTATCTTAAGATTACGGAGATCGGGACGGGATTTCTGCAGTACCTGAAGGAAGACGTCAGCCTCATCCGATTGATAAGGAGATGCAACCGGGTCCGAGATACTAATATCCGGGCTTCTAAGGATTTTAATCAGGGTGAGGATGTGTTTGCCCGGATAGTATTCGGTATTTTCCTTGTGAAAGCGGCGGACGTCCTCATACTTTTCGGCAGAGGATATGTTCATGTGATGATTGTTGGCGACAAAGTAGCGGTTCTCATCGTAATCATTGTCGGCGTATTGAATGATGAGATATTTGAGCCGGCCCCTGGCAACACGATCAAGCATGATCATTTCCCGGGCGGTGCCATAAGATGAAACCCCTGTGTTTAATACTGTCTTCCCCGTAAACTTCCCGAGGAGCGATGGAAACGTCTGCTCCTGCCCGACAGCCCAGCCCATAGCCTGCGAATCGCCGATAACGACAATCTCAGGATTCTCCAGCGCTGTTTCATTATCACGCACCCCGAGGTTGTTGATGTTGTATCCTACATCGAATTCCCGATTGACAAAGCGGCAGGTCCCGGGTTTGAGGGTGTAGAATAAGCCGGCGTCATAACGGGAGCAGGAATCTGAGAATTGAATGACGTCACGTTCAAAATTGGCATAATAATAACGCAACAAGTTCAGTGCGTATCCCTTGGGAATGAGCCGGGGGTGGCTCAAGGCAAAGGAAATGCAACCTTCTGCGGCAAAAAACAAAATAAAGGGGATCAATAGGGAGAGTGCCAGGGCTGGCGCCAGCGATCGAAATGTCGATTGTTTGGTCTGATGGAGGGCCTTGATTTTTTTTGGTTTGCGCATTTTTTATTTACGTGCCATCTGGATTCCCGTTTACTCGGCAAGGACGTCTTATCGAGAAGCCGTCATATTTCAGCAGCTTATTTCCTTGGAGGGCGGAGTATATCGGCGGGGCTGTAGCGTGTCAAGGTTAATACTGGCTCCGAGGCATTTTATTACTAGTTGCCCATTGACCTCCATTCGCAATTTTTGTTATGATTTAGAAAAAACGGAGGGCGTTATGAATCTTGGATTGAAAAACAAGGTGGCCTTGGTGGCCGGGGGAAGTATGGGCCTGGGTCTGGCGGTGACCATGGAAATGGCCCGGGAAGGGGCGAAGATGGCCATTTGCGCCCTCGATGATCCTTCTTTGCCGGATGCGGAAGAGCTTATCCGCAGGGAAACGGGTGCGGAGGTAATTGCCGTGGCGGCGGACGTTTCCGATCCGTTGCAGGCGGCCCGGTTTGTTCGCAAGGCCATGGCACATTACGGAACTGTGGATATTCTGGTCAACAATGCCGGCGGACCGCCTTCGGTGGGTTTTATGGACATTGATGACGATATGTGGGCATCCGGTTTCCGGTTGAATCTGCTGAGCACGATTGTCATGACCCGGGAAGTTGTGCCGGTGATGAAGGAGAAACGCTGGGGGAGAATCATCAATATGACCTCCATTTCCGTAAAACAGCCCATTGACGGTCTGATCCTTTCCAATACTATCAGATCCGGTGTCATCGGTCTGGCCAAGACCCTCTCCAATGAGCTGGCCCCGTTCAATATTACGGTAAACAGCGTCTGTCCCGGTTACACCCTGACGGAACGGGTTCGGAGCCTTGCCAGGACAGTAGCGGAGAAGGAAAAAACAAACCCGGAAGCTGTAATCAAAAGATGGGAATCAACCATTCCCATGGGCCGTCTGGGAAGGCCCGAGGAGTTCGCCGCTCTGGTGACCTTCCTGGCTTCAGAGCAGGCGGGCTATATAACCGGCGCTGCGATCCAGATCGACGGGGGCTGGTACAAGGGTGTAATGTAACGAAAGTAGACTGGAAGGAGTAGCCATATGAAACGCTTGGCATCAATTATTGTTATTGTTCTTATCACTCTTCTGATGGGAGGATGCGCAACGACAGGGGGAAACGGAAAGGATAATGAATCGAAGGTAGAGCTGGCGTTGGCGGCAAAAATAATCCTGGATGTTGAAGAATCGGAAGATCGCAGAATGCCGAGAGTTACAGAAGGACATGCGGCTTTAGCGGCTTTGGTCAATACCGTGGCTGTTTCCGCTGACGGGCGTTATGCCGCCTCTGGCCTTAGTGATTATACAATAATGCTTTGGGATATTTCTTCCGGTAATTGCATGTACATTCTCAAAGGTCATAAAGGATCTATCAGATCCCTCGCTTTTTCACATGACAATCGCAAACTTGTTTCCGGAAGTGCTGACGGTACCATAATCCTATGGAATGTTCTGACAGGGAAAGAAATAATATCCTACAAAACTGACTCCGAACCTGTCAATACACTGACTTTTGGCCAGAACGACCAAGCAGTCATCTCAGGTAATGACAGGCAGGAAATCACGATAACGGGCATCTCCGGGGGGGGGATGAACGGTATGTTCAAGACAGGTGAAAGCGCCGGCAATGTGAAGCGGGAGATCACCCCCTATGCTTTCTCCAAGGATGGCCGTTACGCCCTGGCGGCAAATGAAGAAAGTACATTATCATTGTGGGATATATCAGCCAAGCGGGAGATGAGAAGCTTTTCCGGCGATTTTGGTTCTGTATCGTCGTTAGCCTTTTCAGCAGATGGACGCCATGGTTTGGTGGGAAATTCCCGGGGAAATTTGAAGCTCATTGATATAAGCACAGGTAAGGAAGTCCGTGCTTTCCAGGGACATTCAGGACTGATCCGGAGCGTCGCTTTTTCGAAAGACGGCCATAATGCCTTCTCCGGTAGCCACGATGATACGATAAAGATGTGGGATGTAGCCACAGGTAAAGAACTCAGAACATTCAGCGGGCATACCAATGATGTTAAGAGTATCGCCCTTTCTCCCAATGGGTTGCTCCTCATTTCAGGAAGCTCAGATAGTACAACCAGGGCATGGAATACAAAAACGGCGCAAGAGATTGTAATGATGGTTAAGTTTATTAAATATTTGCCGCCGATGTACATGAAGGCCAATGTGGCGGCGAATGCGGATGAATTTAAAGAATTACAAGACGCCTGGGTTATTTTGGCACCAGACGGTTACTATGTAGGATCAGCGAGCGCCCTCGGGAATATGAAAGTCACCAAGGGCGCGTGGTTCTATAAGATTGACCAGTTCTATGATGTCTTTTACCGGCCGGACATCATTGGCGCCAGGCTTCATGGTGAAGATACAAAGGGCCTGGTTTCTCTTACGATAGAAGATGCCTTGAAAAACCCGCCTCCGGATATAGATATATCTTCCGTTCCCAAAAGTTCGGGCGAGGAAGTTTTGAAAATAGCATACGAAGTTGCGAGCAATGGAGGTGGCATTGGAGAAATCCGTATATTCCATAACGGCAAACTGATACAATCCGATGGTTATTACCGTGAAACTAAGAGGCCAATTGCGGACAAAGTTGTCCTGGCATCCTATAGCGGCGATATCATTCGTGAAGAAATGCGGGGCGTAGTCGTTGTAGCCAAGCGGGAAGGCAAGGCCAGCATGATCGAAGCTCCTCCGAAGGGAGACGTCTTTAAGGGCGTCATAACAATAAATGCCATCCCGGGAGAGAACGAGGTCAGCATTGCTGCCTTCAATAAAGATAATACCGTGCAGAGCATGCTTAAAACGGTAACTTTCAATTCGACCATCAAACCGGAAGACCCTCATATCTATATCTTATCCATAGGTATTGACGAATATAAATCCCCAAAGGATAATTTGAAATTTGCAGTGAAAGATGCCGAGAGCATCGCTCGAATGATCAAGGAAGAGTCCCTGACTCAGTATAAGGAAAATAAGATTCACGTCACGGTACTAAAGAACCAAAGTGCCACAAAAAACAATATAATCAAAGATATCAATGAATTATCACGGGTAGTCAAACCGAATGACGTGTTTATCCTGTTTATTGCCGGACATGGCGTTCTTCATGGGGGGCTCTATTCGATCGTGACCCATGACTTTGACGGAAACTTAAGTAAAGACAACCTGATCAGCTCCAATGAGATTATGGAATTTTCAAAGAATATGAAGTCCTTAACGCAAACATTCATTCTTGATACCTGTCACGCAGGAGGACTTGATAACTTTGTAAGCGGTCTTTACGATGCCCGGATGTCTGTTCTTGCCCGCAATATGGGCTTGCATATGTTTGCTTCCGCCAGTTCGACCCAAAAGGCGTTGGACGGTTTCCAGGGGAAGAATGGCATGTTCACATACGCACTATTGGAAGGCCTCAACAACAACAGGAACGCTGATGCAAACAAAGACGGAAGGATCAGCATCTATGAACTTGGGGGCTACGCAAAGATGCAGACCATAAAAAATTCCGGTGAAATCGGTTATATACAGACGCCGGTGATCAACAATTTTGGCAAGGATATCTCAGTTTACATCCTTCATTAACGGCAAGGCGGTTTTCGTAGGGAATGTGGAAGCGGGGGACGCTTCCTGAAGACCTTCGTAAGCGTTGCCGTCGCCGGGGCGGAGGATGAGAGCTTCCCGGAAATGTGTGGCGGCCTCTGCTTTCCGGCCCATTTTCAATAAGACGGCCCCCAATGTAACATGCAGATCCGGGTTCCGGGGCTGCAATTTCAACGCCTTTGCAAGTAGTGGTACAGCTTCCTCATAACGTCCCTGCTTGTAAAGGGCGGCGGCCATATTTTGGTTGGCCCCGGGGTAATAGGGCATGATATTCAGGGATTCGGCAAACCAGGTCATGGCCGCATCGATCTGTCCACGGGAGGCTAGGGCGGCGCCAAGATTGTTGCTTGCCCAATAGTTACCGGGGACGACCCGCGCCGCATGACTATAAAGGGTAATGTTGTCCCGCCAGTATCCCACCTGTCTCCAGGTAAGAAAGCTTAGGATCAGCAAAACAGCCACCGTCAATCCGAAGACAATCCGACCGGGGACAAATAGTTCGGCTCTCGACAAGGCGGAAACAGGGGTTGGCTTTTTCTGTTTCCTTGGCGACGTTGCGGCGCCGGCGGGTTGATCCTTTTCCGGGTTGATTTCCTGTTGTCTGGCGAGGAATGAAGCGAGGTCTAGCCCTCCCCAGGCTATCATGATAAAAAGACCAATCAGGGGGATATAGGTGTAACGATCCGCCATGGCCTGGACCCCCACCTGCACCAGACCGATAACCGGAACCAGTGTTCCAAGGTACCAGAACCAGCCCGTGATCAGGTAGGGATAGCGGCGACCCTTCCAGATTGTCGCGGCTGAGACGGCTATCAATAACCCCGCTGCACCCAGGACTTTCCAGAGGGCAAGGCTATGCAGGGGGTGGGGATAAAAAACGGCCAGGCTGACCGGGCATAACATCTTGACGATATAGCCTACATAAGATACCAAGGCGTTTTCAAGACGGATTTGAAAAGGGAAGGGGGTGAGACTGTAAAGGACCCCCGATTGCTGCTGGACAATAAATACGATAATGCCGGCTAACACAGCCAGGGCAAAAAGAGGAATCTTTTCGACTATGAGCCGACTTATTGACGCCTGCTGTCTCTTAGCTGCGGGCCAGCTTTTCCCTGCATCCTTTTTGTGTCCTCCCTTCCCCGCCATTCTCCCGAGTGGCCAGTAATCCAGCAGCAGCAGGACAAAGGGCAACGTGACGAGCATCTGTTTGGCCATCAGTCCCAAGGCAAACATCAGGATTACGGGGATATAGCGTTTCCAGTCCGGCGTCTCGGTATAGCGGATGTACATCCAGGTTGTCAGGAGCCAGAAGCAGGTACTTAGCACATCCTTACGCTCTGCGGCCCAGGCCACGGACTCGACATGGAGGGGATGAAGGGCGAAGATGGCTGCTACGAAGGCGCTTGGCCAGAGGGCGCCGGTCATTCGCCTCATGAGAAAAAGAAGTAATAACGTGTTGATGATATGAAATAAAACATTTACCAGGTGGTGGCCAGCCGGGTTGAGGCCGAAGATCTGGACGTCTACCATGTGGGAAATCCAGGTCAGTGGGTGCCAGTTGTTGGAATGGTAGGAGGTGAAGGCCCAAACGATATTATCAGTGTTCAGGCCCGAGCGGACATGAGGATTTTCCGTAATATATTCATAATCGTCGAAGTCAATAAAAGGATGGTCTTTCACCTGTCCATAAACCATAAACGTCAGCAGGGCTATACATAGGCAGAGCCACAAGATATTTTTCTTTTGCCGGGAGAGGTTCATGGGAAAGTATCTCCTTGTTTTCGCAGGCCTTTGACAAGGGATTCCAGTTTTTCGATCAACCGGGGCAGGGTATTTTTATTCAGGGCCGAGACGGTGACGGCATTAAAACGCCGGCATAGGGTCTCAAGAAGGGGCTTATCCGCAATGCGGTCCTCTTTGTTGAAGACCATCAGCGTAGGTTTGTCTTTAATATCAAGCTCGGTGAGGATCTTATCCACGGCGCTGATGTGGTTTTCAAAGTCGGGATTGCTGACATCGACGACGTGCATCAGGACATGGGCCTCATGGAGTTCGTCCAATGTTGCCCGGAAGGCGGCGAAGAGATCCGGGGGCAGATCCCGGATAAAGCCCACGGTATCGGTGATCACCGCCTCCGTATCCCTCGGAAAACGGAGGCGGGAGCTTTTCGGGTCCAGGGTGGCAAACAGACGATCCTCCGTAAAGACGCGGCTTTGGGTCAGGCTGTTGAGCAACGTCGATTTTCCGGCATTGGTGTAACCAACGATGGAGATTACCGGCAATCCCGCCTTCCCACGCTTTACCCGCCGCTGCCCTCGAGCCTTTTCAATTGCCAGGAGATCCTGTTCGAGGAGTTTGATCCGGTCCCGGACGCGGCGCCGGTTGATTTCAAGCTTTGTCTCCCCCGGTCCCCGGGCGCCGATGCCGCCGGTGAGGCGGGACATGGCCGTATGTTTCACCGCGAGTCTCGGGAGGAGGTATTTTAACTGGGCCAGTTCGACCTGAATCTTCCCTTCCCGGCTGTGGGCCCGCTGGGCGAAGATATCCAGGATCACCTGGGTCCGGTCGACAATCTTCATCTCCGTGAAATCGGCCAGGGAGCGCACCTGCCCGGGGGTTAGTTCATGATCGAAAATGAGGAGATTCGCCCCCATCTGCAAGGCCCTGATCAGGACATCGGCAAGCTTCCCCTTTCCCAGGACATAGCGGGGATCAAGGGCGCTACGGTACTGGGTGATGGTATCGAAGACCGCGACGCCACTGGAACGGGCCAATTCCTTCAGTTCCTCCAGAGAGAGGTGGGTATCACTCGTGGGATTGGTCTCCACCCTAAGCAAAATCCCCCGCTCCGTCGCCTCAACTTTGCGGGACTTCTGTTTCCGCGTAAATTCCCCTTCCAGAGTGGCAATGAAAGAGGTAAAGTTGAGGTCCAGCTCCGAGGGGCGAACGGGTGGGAGGAACGTCCAGTATTTTCCGTCCGTATTTTCCGGAACCAGATGGGCGCTGTGGACGACGCCGGGGAGTCCGTCGGGCATGGCTTCCACGGCGGAGATTAAATCGAGGCGGAGTAGTGCCAGGTCCGTGAGGTCGTCGTCGGTCAGCTTTTCACCGTGGAGATGGGTATGGATCAGACGCAGGCCCTTGAAACGAACGGAAGAAGAACGGAAGCCCTCCAGGCTGGGAATGACGATCCCCTGGTGATCGCCGACGATGACGCAGGCCACCTCCCCCCGGCGGCTGATCAGCAGTCCGAGCTGGCGGTTGATGTTCCTTGATGCTTCGGTGAGCCGGCGGGCCAGATCGTGGGTCAGAATAAGGTCAGGGGCGATGCGGCGCCGGTAGAACTGTTCAATCCGTTTTATCTGTTCCGCCCCCAGTCCGTTCAGGTTGCCGTAAATCCTTTGGATGGTTTCTTCTCCTTGTCCTTCCTTGCCGTGGCCAATGGGATACCAAGGCCAATATTGCCGGCATCGGGTTATGGCGGACCGGTATTAAAAACAGGGGCGCTGCCCCCTCCCCGATTTACTCAATTTTATTTGAATTTGTGTGGGTTGACCTTTTTCTCCATGGTATCGAGGAAGCTCGACCAGGAGTTCGTCTGAAAAGGCGTGACCAGCTTGTGCGGCTTATCGGCCCCGCATTCCGGGCAGGTAAGGGTGTCCGGGGCTTCCTTCATCTTCAGGAAGGCCTCGAACTTGAATTGGCATTTGCGGCATTCAAAATCGTAGAGTGGCATAATTCTCCTTCAAAGCTGCTTTGATTGCTGAGTTATACACGAAGAATATTTGGGAGGCAACATGATATTTACAAAAAAACCCCGGCGGGTTACTGCCCGCCGGGGCTCTTATGATTTGCTGTGTTACTTGAACATGCTTAGAAGTTCAAGGTCAGCCGGTGCGAAAGGAGGTAATTGTTGCTAACCGTAACGTTAGCGTCATATCCCTTGAAGTAATCGCCTGTCCAGAGGTAACCGGCGCCGATCATGTAGGTGAGGTTGTCGTAGATCTTGTAGGAAGCGGTCAAGTCAAGTTCCTTACCATAATCACTCGATACGAACTCTTTAACCGTTGCATTGGTGTAGTAACCGGCGGAACCCACGGCGCCCACGTCATTCTTCGGCTTCTTGTCGGCACTGGCGATCGAGAAGGCCAGTTTGACGTCCAGCTTGGGCATAGGCCTGACACCAACATAGGCCTGATAGAACCAGACGTTATCCATGAACTGGATGACCTGAGAGGTTACGCCGGTTCTTGCGTTCGCGGCCGAGCCGATGTTTCCGCCCATGCCGCCCATATTGTCGCCGTAGTCGGCGTTCCAGAGGATCAGGGCGCGGTTGAAGCCATAGTTCGCCTGAAGGAGCTGGGCGAGGTTGCCGGTTGACTTGTCGCTGTTCTGAGCGTCATCACCGGAGAGGTAGACGAACTGGAGACCGACATAGGCCGGTTTCAAGTCATACTTGCCGTGGAGGAACAGGCCCAGAGCCGAGACGCCGACATCCTGACCAAGGCTGCCGTTAGCGGCACTGGATGCGCCGGAATTTGTCGACGCGCCGTTGGTCTCATAAGACCGCAGATTCCCGAATCCGTACACGCCCTCGCCTTCAATAAAGAAGTTGCCGAAGGTCAGCTTTGCATAGGGGAAAATGCCGCTCATCTGACTCTTATAACCGTTGATGTAACCGGTCTTCGCCTGGCTGCTGTTGACGTACTGGTAGAGAAGACCCGCTTCGCCTGGTTTCATTTTGTAGACGATGCCGAGGTCATAAACATCCTTGTCGGCGTCGCTACCCTGGCCGATGTAACCGGAACCAGCTACTGCAGCTCCGGATTTTCCTCCGGAAAGGCCTAAGTATTCAGCCCGTTTTTCAATAGCTGCGACCACCTGGATGGGACCCTGGCTAAAGAAGTAACGGATGCCGCCGGCGGAAAGGGGGGTATTCAGGAAGTCCGTACCCCACATGAGGAACTGCATGTAACCGACCTGGAATTTACCGAAGGGAACATTGAAATCCAGATAGGCCCGTTCGAATTCGATGTTTTCTTGGATTTTTGTTCCTGTGGCGGCAGTACCGTTCTGCCCCATCACGCGGCTCTGGGTCTCACCAGTGGAGCCGGCCCAGGACTGATCGCCCCACTTCTTCTCCAAGGCGTCAATACGGGTGACGAGTTTCAGGCCTTCGACGACCTGGAATTCCGTCGTCAGGCGGAACTGCTGGGAATACCATGCACTGGCGCTACGCCTGGAATTGTTGGCCCAGGAAGGCGAGGTCGAAACTTCGGTCTTGTCCAACACCGAGGGGTTATCTACGTACCAGCCCTGGGCGTAGTAGTGACCGCTGAACTTTACATCTACTGCCGCGGCGGGCATGGCGAAGGCCATGAGCAGACCGAGGGACAGTAAAATTACCCAAAATTTCTTCATTTTCTCCTCCTAAAGAGAGTTGATTTTGTAGAATTTTCTTTTCTCCTTCCGGAACGGGCATTCCCAAAGGAGATTCCTTACCGCTAACTGCCTGATTTCAATTGGATTTGACTTGCCAAGCCTCCCTCCTCTCATTTTCAGTTTTCGGGACCCTACCATCCCCGGTCGGGGATGTCAAGACCT
The DNA here is from genome assembly GCA_023231165.1 of Syntrophales bacterium. Lineage (GTDB taxonomy): Bacteria > Desulfobacterota > Syntrophia > Syntrophales > UBA8958 > UBA8958. Next base: position 19,902 of record JALNVY010000013.1, read on the forward strand.
TTTCGACAAAAATTGCCGCTCCTGATAAAAGTTCGACAAATTTGTCGACGGACTTTGCTGCTGCAATTTGTATGCCCTATGAAGTCCTGTAAAGTTGAAGATTAAGCCGTCGTTTCCGTGCGGGCGAGAATCCATGTGGTATGCTGACGGCATCGATACGCTTCACGTCGCTATTCCCGCCCGGGCGGGAATCCGGATGATCCCTTTTGATGCATCCAGGTGCGTCGATATCGACACACATCCAGGAGGCAGTTGCCATTTTGACACGATATGCAAGGCCCGGCGGTGGGGTGGCGAAAGAGCCAAAATGTCAAAATATCTCTTGACATGAGAGACATCTTGATATACTGCAAGTCGCGTCAAGTCGGGACCTCATGGTCACCTCGACGTTTACCTTGTCAACACCGTAAAGTAGGGATCTTG
>JALNVY010000014.1 GCA_023231165.1 Syntrophales bacterium
GAATCAGAAACGATGCAGGCAGGAAGAGACACTGTTTAAATGATATCGGTGAAGATAGCTTGATAGGAGTATGTCGTGAGCACAATACACAAAACCGGCTGCGTCCTCTGCGCCCAGAACTGCGGCCTCATCGTGGAAGTGGAAGACAACCGGATTGTCAAGGTCCGGGGCGACAAGGACAACGTTCGGAGCGAGGGGTATTTATGCCGGAAAGGCATGAACATCGCATGGCATCAGCATAACGCCGATCGTCTCCAATATCCCCTGAAGCGAACAGCCACGGGCTTTGCCAGGATCTCCTGGGAGGAGGCCCTGGGAGAAATCGCCGCCAAGCTGAAGGGCATTATCGGTGCATATGGGCCCCGGTCCTTCGCTTACATGGGCGGCGGCGGGCAGGGCTGTCACTTCGAGGCCGCCTTCGGCGTCCGCCTCATGCGCGCCCTCGGATCGCGCTACCACTACAGCGCCCTCGCTCAAGAGCTGACGGGGCTGTTCTGGGTCCACGGCCGGACCCTGGGACGGCAGTATCTCGGCCTCATCCCCGACGAAATCAATACGGACATGCTGCTGGCCATCGGCTGGAACGGCATGCAGAGCCATCAGATGGTCCAGGCCCCCCGCCATTTGCAGCGCCTGGCGAAAGACCCGGGCAAGCTCCTGGCCGTTATCGATCCCCGCGTCTCGGAGACGGCAAAGATCGCCGACATCCATCTGGCTGTCCGTCCGGGTACGGACGCCCTGCTCTTCAAGGCGATCATTGCCATCATCCTTCAGGAAGGATGGGAGAATCGCACTTATATCGCCGCTCATACCGCCGGCTTTGACGAGATCAGGCCCTGGTTCTTGGATTTTGACGCCCGTGCAGCCATCGCCGTCTGTGAACTTGACTATGACCGGGTTTACGAATTCTCCCGGCTCCTGACCACGCGGCGCTGGTCCTGCCATTACGACCTGGGCATCATGATGAACCGCCACAGCACCGTCAGCTCCTGGCTGGCGATCATCCTGCTCGCCGTCTGCGGACGGATCGGCGTCCGGGGCGGCAATGTCTTTCCCGGTCACTTTATGCCCCTGGGATCCCATTCGGACGAGCGAGACCCCAAGACCTGGCGGACGGTGACCACGGATTTCCCGCCCATCATGGGGGTATATCCCCCCAACGTCATGCCCGAAGAGATTCTTTCCGACCATCCTGAACGGCTCCGGGCCGTCCTGGTCTCCGGCTCCAATCCGCTCCGCTCCTACGCCGACACCACCGCCTACGAAGAGGCCTTCGGAAAGCTCGACCTCCTTGTCACCTGCGAACTGGCCATGACGGAAACGGCGCGGCTTTCCCATTATATCCTGCCTGCCCGGTCGGCCTATGAATCATGGGACGGAACCTTTTTTGCCTGGACCTTTCCCGGAATCTTCTTCCAGATGCGCCGGCCCCTTGTCGCCCCGACGGGAGAACCCCGGGATCTGAGCGAGATCATGCTGGGCCTGGCCGACGCCCTGGGCATTATCCCGCCCCTGCCGGATGTCCTTTACGAGGCCGCCCGGCAGGACCGGCAGACCTTTGCCGCGAAACTGTTCGAGTATGCCCTGGCGGAGCCCCGGGCCATGAAAATGATGCCTTTTGTCCTGGGTAAAACCCTGGGGCCGGCCCTGGGGTCGGTCAATCTCGCCGCCCTGTGGGGCATGCTCCAGATCCTGCCAAAGGATTTTATCAAAAACGCCGGCCGGGCCGGGTTTGCGGCGGGACCGAACCTGGGAAACGATCTTTTCCGGCAGCTCATGGAACGCCCCGAAGGCCTGTGGATAGGTCATGCAGACCCGGAAAACAACCTGGAAAATCTCCGGACGGAAGGCAAGAAGGTTGAACTCATGATCCCGGAGCTTACGGACTGGCTCCGGGGCATCGACGCCGGTTCGGAAGCGATCGCCCTTAAGGGAACGGCGGAGTACCCCCTCGTCCTCATGGCGGGACGTCATTTCGACAAGAACGCCAACACCCTCATGCGCAATCCCGAATGGAATCAGGGAAAACGGGACTGCACCCTCCTTATGCACCGATTGGACGCCGAAGGACTGGAGATAAAGGACGGAGAGAGGGTCCGCATCGTCACTGCGGCGGGGGAGGCGGAGATCGAGCTGGAACTCACGGAAACGGCCCGGAAAGGGCATGTCGTCATCCCCCACGGCTTCGGCCTGGTCTACGACGGTAAGGCATACGGGATCAACGTTAACCGCCTGACGAAGAATACCCACCGGGACGCCTGGGCGGCGACGCCCCTGCACCGCTATGTCCCCTGCCGGGTGGAAAGATTGTAGGGAAAGCGAATTTATGGTATTTTGCAAAACACGTCAAAATCGAATCAACGACGAGAAAAAGAAGGAGGAAGCCATGAAGAAAGAATTGCAGATCAAGACGGCGGCGGGAGTCATGTTCACAATTTGTCTGTGCCTGGTTCTCGCCGCTCCGGTCTCCGGTGCGACGATTATCGACGAATGGAGCAAGGTCATCACCCCGGCAGCACCCCAACTCAAGGAAGTAAAGTTACCTGCCGAAGGAACGGCGCTTCTCGTGCTTGATTTCAACAAGCAGGTCTGCAATGACAAGCAGCGCCCCCGGTGCGTCGCTTCCGTCCCCGCCGTCAGCCGTCTCCTTACCGAAGCGAGAAAAGCGAACATCCCCGTTGTTTACAGCCTTACCATCGGCTCTGCCGCCGCGGATATAGCGCCCGCCCTTGCACCCCGTCCCGGAGACCCCATCGTTACCTCCGGACCGGATAAATTCCTGGGGACGGACCTCGAAAAAATCCTGAAGGAACGCAACATCAAAACCGTCATCGTCACGGGAACGGCCGCCCACGGCGCCGTAATCTGCACGGCCGGCGGCGCCGCCTTCCGCGGCATGAAGGTGATTATCCCCGTGGACGGCATCTCCGCCGAGAGCCTCTACCCGGAACAGTACACCGTCTGGCACCTCCTGAACGCCCCCCGGGTCGCGGCGGTGACAACCGCCACCAGAACGGATATGATCGAGATAGAGAAGAAGTAATCAGGATCAAGAATTGTGATTTGAGATCAAGTAAAGCAGCCGCCAGCGGGAAGCCGTAAGTATCGGCGACCCGTTGGATGGTCTGGCCGGACATCCGATCATAATTGTAATCATTATTCTGGTGGAGGTTGCTTACATAGCAGCTTTCAAACGATACTGTTCAGGCAAGATGAAGGAAAATGTCAAGGGTGGCGGTATCGCTGTCATCTACGAGTCAGTAACTTTGGCCTCTGTCTTACAATGAGGATTACCGTTTGAAATCATCCCCGTTCAATTTGAAAACCTTTTTCCCGGAATAATCGTAAACAGGTATCCACCGCATCTGCGTCATAAAGCGTTCCTTTATTGCTCTCAATCTCTTCCAGTGCCGCATTTAATCCTAAGGCAGGACGATAGGGACGATGGGAAGCCATGGATTCTACAACATCCGCCACAGCTATAATGCGGGCCTCTATCAGAATCTCATCCCCTCTCAGATTTCTTGGATAGCCGGAACCATCCATGCGCTCATGATGCTGATAAACGATCTCGGCCAAGGGCCAGGGGGATTCCACATCCTTCAGCATCTCGTATCCTGTTCGGGCATGTTCTTTAATCAGGGAAAACTCAATTTCAGACAGTTTTGTCGGCTTGGATAATATTTCCGCTGGGACTGACAGTTTCCCGATATCATGGATGGGACCCGCCATGCGGATGGCTTCGATTGTATCTTGCGAAAGTCCCATCTCCGTGGCAATGGCTCGGGCAATATCCGCAGACCGGATCTGATGACCGGCCGTATAGGGATCTCTGGCCTCTACAGCGGATACCATGACTTGAATGGTCGCGCCAAACGCTTTTCTGAGACTTTCGAGAGTCTGTTGGAGTTGCTCCTCTATCTGCTTTCGCTCGGTGATGTCCGAAATAATGCCGTGCCAGAGGGTGCTGCCATCCACCAGACGCTCCGGGTGTGCCTGGGACCAGCGCCAACGCAGACCTTGTCGTGGGAGAATGACCCTGAATTCACAATAAAACGTCTGCAAAGTACGAGCCGATTTCTGAATGGAGACGACGACGTGGTCGTAATCGTCTGGATGCAACCGCCCGAAAACCGGGGTGGCATCTTTCCGTACATCTTCGGGTGTCACTTCATAGATGTCATTCATACCGGGGCTCGAATAAGGAAAAGCCGACCGCCCGTCCGGGTATAACCGGTATTGGTAAACAACGCCAGGTACCTGACGGGCGAGGTTTGTGAGCAAATCGTAGCTTTGTGCCAGTTCTTTCTCCACCCGCTTTCGCTCGGTGATATCTTTATCTACGCCACGATAACCTTTAAGATTTCCTTCTTTGCCCAGCACGGGTACACCATTGGTGAGGAGACAGATTTTTTCCCCATTCCTTCTGATATTCCAATTCTCCAGATCCTTTATGGGTGCTTTGTTTGCTACGATTTCTGAGAATATCGCGGCTACTCTCTGCGCTTCATCCGGTGGCATGAAATCGAATGGTGTCTTCCCGAGAATGTCTTCAGGGGATTCTCCCAAAAGGTCTATGCCCTTCTGTGAGCTGTAGGTATAGACGCCATTTTCATCCACCTCCCACACCCAATCGGCGATGCTGAAAATAAGATCTCTTAGCCTCTCTTCGCTCTCCTGCAGCGCATCCTCCGTCCGCTTACGGTCGCTGATGTCGCGGACGATCATGCTCGTCTTTAGGTTGCCATCATGATCCCTGAAGATGATGGAGGAGATTTCACCAGGAAACGAGACGCCGTCTTTGCGAACGAAGGCGAATTCGCCCTGAAACCGGCCGGTGCGCGACTGTTCCGAAAGCGCCGCCGCCAGGCGCGGATCAGCCAGATCCATCAGACCCGCCCTTCCGATTCGGCATATTTCCTCTTCGGTGCGTCCGAAGATTCGACACGCTTCGGGATTTGCTGCCAGGATTCTTCCATCCGGCGTCGTAAGCATGACGGCATCGATAGTGTTGTCAAAGAGAGAGCGGTACCGATCCTCGCTTTCCCTCAGCGCCTCCTCCGCCAGCTTGACACTTGTGATGTCCTCAACCATGGCAATGGTATGATCGACGCTGCCATCGGGTCTCCGGACACACCCCACAGAGAGATTGGTCCATACAACCTTTCCATCCTTACGAATGAATCGCTTATCCATATTATAATGGTCAATCTGACCCGATAGAACACGATTAAATTGCTCGAGGTCTGCGGCAAGATCATCGGGGTGCGTTATTTCCGACCATGTCATGCGGACGATTTCATCTTGTGAATAACCCATGATGGAGCAGATGCGGTCATTAACCTGAATCCATCCTTTCTCGGGGGAGGTTATGGCAATACCGTGCAAAGGCAAATCGAAGCAACTGCGGAAGCGGGCCTCACTCTTTGTTAGCCCTTCCTTTTCCTTCTTCCACTCCGATTCCGGTTGTTTCAGCTCCTCAATCCTCTGTCTTAGAGAATCCAGTTCCTGAATTAGGACCTGTTTTGTCTTGGATTGATCTTTCATAGGATGTCCCCAGCATATTGAGATGATCTGTGGGGTTGGGGAGTTAACCAGTGACTGCCATGACCGACTGATGGTTCTCAATCATGACCATATAAACATATACTTACATATAGACCCTAAATTAGGTTTAGTGTCAAATGGAATTGTTGCCGATAAACGCATATTGCCATCTGAATTTTTGAATATTTCAGCAAGCAAAGTGATTGTTGAGTTCAGGAAGCACAGACGCCCCGACCTTCAGAAAAAACAACCTCCAAAGCATACAGGTTACGATCAGAAATTCAATGGATTTGAATAGTGTTTGCCGCCGCCTCATCTTTGCAGTCACGATCACCTTTGGCAGTAATGAGTCCGATATACACCATGTGTTTCGGATTTGCTATGTTCTGACATCTTCTCTTTATCAATCATGAAATCCGGTTTATCAATGTAGCAACATGAGGCATTTAAGGAGACTCAAACATCATATATCCCAGACAATTTTATTTTTAATTCACTTGCCGTCTTTATCATCTTCTTGTCTTTGGTAAGAATACAAGCATTGTGCCTTCGTGCCAAGACTAAATAGAACAAATCATAGGCAGGGTGTTCTGCTTTGATTGCTTCGGAAAATACTTCTATACAAAGATTTTTTGTATTTATGTAGTCATCGACAAGATCAAGGCAGTAATTTATTCCCTTTTCGCATTTTTCTATTGGCAAGTCAGAATATGAGCCGTATTTCCAAAATGCATTTGTTATTTCTGACGGGAATGTGTCCGGAGCCAATACGAGTTCCGACTGTATCAATAATTCTCTAAAGCGATCACTGTCATCTTTGTTAAGCGCTATTTCGATTGCTGCATTTGCATCCAGAACAATTATCATCTGTCTCGGTCCTCTCTAATCAGAGTGACCGGATCAGGCAATTTGCTTCCATCTATATCAAGGACATTGGCTTTTTCTAACATTTTCCTTCTTCTGTCCTTATTTCCCAATTTGGATGTAATGCCTTCTTTTAGAATCACTATCGTTTCTTGCGACAGGCTTCTATGTTCCTTTTCAGCAAGGTAATTAAGCTGAACGTATACATCTTCCGGCAAATCTCTTACCTGCAATGTTGGCATATTCTCCCTCCTGCCATATGCATGCAATATACATTGCATATGCATGCACGTCAAGTTCTTTTTGAGTGGTTAGCCGGTTACGGCTGGCGGGGTCATCCTGATGGCCCGGACCGGGCATTCGGAAGCGCAGAAACCGCAACCGATACACTTTTTGTCTTCCTTCAGGAAGGGATGGGCATGGGGCTCCCTGCTTGCCAACGGCTCGGCAGGGGCGAGACAATTGACAGGACAGGTCTCGATACACATGCCACAGGGCATGCATGCTTTCAGGTCGATTTGCGGTTTTTCCCAGGCGGAGCGTTTGATCCGTTCGCAAACAATCCCGAAAGGATCCTTGACCGCTGTCACCGGGCAGATCCTTCCACAGGCCCCGCAGTCGATGCAAAGCAACGAATCGATCAGATGGCGGTTTTTCTTCTCTCCCGTGATGGCGCCTACGGGACAGAGCTTGACACAAGCCCCGCAACCGTTGCATGCTTCATCAATTCGATATGACATACTGTAACCTCTCTGTATTCCCTCCTTTTCACGGGGAGGGCCGGGTAGTGACGGGCTTACCACCCCTCCGGGCGACCGGTCTGCGGATTCCAACCACATTGGCGCCAGTAATCACTTCGCATCTTTTCAATATCCATAGTCCGGCCCTTGTTGGCTCCCCGGTCTTGGGGCGGCCTTCCGACCGCGCGGTCCACGGCCCGGAAGGAGCGGGGATCGACGCCGTGCTTGATATTAAAGCTTTGTTTCATGGTCTGGATAAAGGCTCCGATGGCCATGTATTCCTCCGGCGTCTTGCGCCAGCCCGTGGCGGCGTTTAGCCATTCGAAGGTAGGAATCCGCGCCGTCCCGAGGAAGAGGCCGAACATGCATAATCCCGACCCGTTGGCGATATTCATGAACCTGCTGCACGCCGCCGCCATGACGGCCTTTTCTTCATCGGCGACATACTTCCGGTCCTTATGGTAAACCAGCGGCGGCCGCGGCAGGCCCCGGACCCGCTTCCAGAGCTGGAACATCTCGTAGTAGAGCTGAGCCCCGATGGTATGGCGGCCGGGCGTGGCTTCTACGGAATAATGGACATTGAAGCCCGGGTCGTTCCGCCCGTCATGCATGGGCAGTTCCTGGCCGCCGGCGTGCATGGCATAGGCCGCCGCTCCCTTGCCGATCCTCCGGGCCGCCTGAGCCGTGCCGTCGGCGAGAAGGTCTCCGACGCCCTCGCGTCTGATCATTTTCTCGACCAGAGCGATCATGGCGGCGGCATTCCCCCAGGTCAGATCGAGACCGTCCAGATCTTCCCTCGTCAGGATTCCCTGCTCGTAACATTCCATGGCAAAGGCCACGGTTCCGCCGGCGGAGATCGTATCCATCCCCGCCCGGTTGAGCATCTCGTTCATCGTAAAGATGCTCTCCAGATCGCCGTTCATACAGAGGCTGCCCAGGGCCAGGACCGATTCGTATTCCGGCTTGTGGGCCTCTCCATGAGGTCCCTTCGTCGTGCAGACGCCACCGCAGCCCAGGGGGCAAGAATAACAATGATATTTGACCCTTTCCCGGGCCTTGAAGGCGTCGGGATTGACGGACAGTGATTTCCCGATTCCCCAGTCTTTGTTACTCCCCTTCCAGTTCATGACGGGAGCGTCGCCCATCTCGACGGACATCTGATTCATGCTCACTGTCCCCCACTTTTTCAGAAGGATCTTGTAAACCATGCCTTCCATGGCCATCTGGGTGGGCAGGATGCGCATGAGGGTTCCCACGTAGGCCGCCATGGGCCCGGAAATAAAGGGGGGCTGGAGTTGGACCCACTTATTGCATTGCCTGCTCAGGCGCTGCATTTCCACACGGTTATAAACGGGGACCCTTTTTTTGCCGTTGAGAACAAGGGCCTTGAGGCGTTTTGACCCCATGACGGCCCCCAGGCCGGAGCGGGCGGCAATCCGCCCCCGATCGTTGCAGATCCCGGATATCAGGGAGAGGTTCTCTCCCGCCGGACCGATAACGGCTACCCGGGCATGCCCTCCGGCCTCGGCAATGAGGCATTCCTCCGCTTCCGACGTGTCCTTTCCCCAGAGATGGACGGCATCCCTGAGTTCCGGCCGGCCGTGATCGATAAGAAGATAGACGGGACTTTCGCTTACACCGGTAAAGAAGATCCCGTCAAAGCCACAGCGTTTGATGGCCGGCGATAGGGTCCCGCCGCAATTGGCATCGCCCCAGCCGCCTGTGAGGGGAGATTTTCCCACGACCATCCAGCGTCCGGTAAAAAGGGAACCCGTCCCTGTCAGGAGCCCGGAGACGAAGCCGAGGATATTTTCCGGCCCCAGGGGATCGGCCCCGGCCGGGATACGTTCAGAAAGGAGCCACGCCGCCAATCCTATCCCGGACAGGTATTTCTCATAGATTTCCCCGGGAATATCCTCTTCCCGGAACTCCTTGCTTGTCAGATCCACCCACAGGATCTTGCCCATATATCCCCGGTTCATAGTTTTCTCCTCATGTGCGGATGCAACCGGGATCAAGGGCGACTCCTTCCCAGGCCGCCTCCAAAACCATCAAAAAGTCATCATAGTCCAGGTCTTCCGGGTTGTAGAAGATTGACCCGTCGCCGAGGGCAGTCCGGGCGATATCCAGCAATCTTTCCCTGGGCACGGCAGGCTTCCCTTCACGATCCAAAACCTCCTTGAAAAAGCGTGCGTGCCTCCCCCCCGAGGCGTCATGGAGATCCTGATTCATCTGGCGGACATAGGCAATAACCCGGTCCGTCCGCTGCTCTTTAGTGGTTCCGGCAAAGACATCGGAGCCGCCCATGGGGAAGAGAAGTTCCCCCATGACGGCTTCCCGTTTGTGACGGTTATACTCCAAGCCATAGGGTAAAAGGATGGCCATACAGACCCCGTGGGGAACCCCGCATACGGAACCCGTGGCGTGCCCCAGGGTATGGACCATGCCCACCATGGAGTTGGAAAAGGCCATGCCGGCCAGGGCAGCGGCGTTGGCCATCGCCAGACGGGCCTCGCGGTCGGAGGGGTTCCGGGTAACCTTGACGAGGTTCCCGCTGATCAACCGGATCGCCGCGAGGGCGGTGGCGTCGCTCAGGGGGTTTTTGCTCAAACCGTAGTAGGCCTCGACGGCATGGGTCAGGGCGTCCATGCCCGTGGCGGCCGTGATGGCCGCCGGCAGGCTCAACGTCATGCGGGAATCGAGAATCGATGCGTTGGGAAGGAGAAAATAGCTTACAAAGGCCATTTTCAGATGCCGTTCATGATCCTTGACCACGGCCACGAGGGTGACCTCCGAACCGGTTCCCGCGGTGGTCGGAACGGCAACGAGGGGCTTCAATGGCCGCTTCAGGGCCCCGGCGCCGCTGAATTTCATGAGATCGTCGGCCCGCTCGGAAACGACGATGTTGATTCCCTTGGCCGTATCCATGACGGACCCGCCGCCGACGGCAATAAGGGCGTCGCAGTCCTGTTCCCGGTAAAGGGCGGCCAGGCGGTTAACGACACGCAAATCCGAATCGGGAGGGACATCGTCGGCAACGGCCCCGATGGTCAGTTGGTCCTTGACGGCCCCCAGCACGATATCGACCAGCCCTGCCCCGGCGACGCCTTTGTCCGTTACAATCATCGGTCGACGGGCATGGAGATCTTGAAGGATTCCCGGAATTCTCTCCAGGGCGTCGTGACCGGCGATGATTTTCACACCACAGTAGTATTCATAATATCCGGGAAGTTCCATATCATTCTCCTTACCTAAAATCTTGTTTCCCACGCCTTTTCCAGAATGTTGCGGATATCCTGGGGGTCGTATTCTCCCCTTACCCCGGCGGCGCTTCCATGGGCGACGATTTTTTCCAGATCTTCCTTTTTAATACCCAAATCCCTGATACTTCTCGGAAAATACGTAACAATGCTCTGGAGCTCCAGTAATATTTCCACAATCCGGTCCACAGCCTTTCTGGCGCTCGCCTCCGCCATTGTTCCGGCAAAGGCCTCCGGACCCCCGATGAAAAGATATAAATCCTTCCTGTCGGTTGTCTCCTTTCTCATCTCCAAGAGCAGGAAATGGGGAAGGAGCAACCCCATGATCAAACCCGGTTTGGTATGACAGCTTCGAGACACGGCCATCCCCAGCTCATATACCATTCCCGGGGCAAGGTTGTCGAAAGAGGTCTGGGCAAAAAACGCCGCATTGGCCAAGGCCAGCCTTCCCTTCCGCTCGGAAGGATTCCTCATGACGTTAGTAATATTCTCCATGATGAACCTGGCCGCCCCATAGGCATAGGCGTCCGTCAAGTGGTTCCGCGCGGGATGGAGACAGGCCTCGACGGCCTGGGTCATACTCATCAGGGACGTGGCCGCCATAGTCTTTTGCTCTTCCTCAGTGGCGGTGCGGGGATCGATAATCATCAGATCCGGAATCAGCGCGGGAGAAGTCAGGGAGAGGGAACCGAGGGAGGCGTAGCGGGTCATTTCACAACCGGAGAGATCAAGGTTCAAGATGGCCGCCAGCGGTTTTAGTTTCTTCGTCAAAGGATTGCCGGAAGCCAGGCTCTCCAGATCTTCCGGCTTGCCGGAAACGGCAATATTGAGGGCCTTGGCGGTGTCCAGCACCGGCCCGCCGCCGAGGGCGATTATCGCATCGTAGCCATTATCACGATAGAGACTGTATAGTTCGCGGATAAGCCTCAGATCCGGTTGGGGAGGGACGCCGGCAAAGACGCCGATGGTAAGATTCGAATCGCCGAACGCCGACGCCATGACCTTTTCCATCCCCCGCGCGGACAGTCCCGGGGTGGTTAGAATAAGTGGTTTGACGGCATTCATGCCGTCTAACTCCACCGGCAGATTCTCCAGGGCCTTGTTTCCCGAGAGGACCTTGGTGGGGCTATAAAATTCGTATGTTTTTTGCGGTTGAAACACGGTTCCCTCCTTATGATCTGTTGCAAAATAAATGTAACAAACCCTTATAATCCGAAAATGGCCCCGCCATATATCCGGATCCGGTTCCGTATCTTTTCTCCGAAAGACCAGTCGGGATAACGCTTGACGGCAAGCTTCGCGATCAGCTTCGGCAGAAGATAAACCTCCACAATGTCGAGGACGCGGACAATAGCGCAAGCCGCGGGAACTTCGCCATCGACGATGAGGCGGTTCCGCGCCGAGGCCATGGCGGTGCTCTCCTGAAAAGTAAACATCAAAATGGCCCCTTCCAGATTCTTTACCTTCATTTTGAGATCGATCTTCTGTCCTTCCGGATCCCAACCACGATATCTTACCAGGCCTTGGTCATCCTTCCCGACAATCATCGTCGGCCCCTGGGGCATCACTCCCAGGGAAAAGGTGAATCCCGGCGATAAACCGTCAAATTCCGCCTTGACTGCTGCGTCAACCCTGGCTGCCGCCTCGATGGCCCGTCCTACGAACCACAGCATCAAGGCGACGTAGGCCCGTTTAAAGGGTTTACTTCCAGATTGTATTTCTTTGTATTCATTCATTTATCTTAACCTCCGCAAATAGCTCACGATCTTGTTGTAAAATTTCCGAAGAGCGGCAACGGCAGATGCAACCTTTCCTCCGGATCTCCCTTGTAGAGCACCTGTGCCAGGAACAAGCCCGAAGGCGGGGCGGTAAGCCTGGCAGGCAGCTCGGAAAGAGAGGTCAGCATCGCCTCCACATCACTCTTCGTCAGATTCCCGCGACCTACTTCAACAAGAACACCCGCCATGCGCCGCACCATCTTCCAGAGAAAATGAGATCCTGCCACCCGGAAGACGATCAAGTCGCCTATCTCCTCAATACTTATGGAGTCAATCAGAACTTTCGTCGAGGCATTCCGGTCCAGGCGCCGGTCGGCAAAAGAAGCAAAATCATGAAAACCTTGGAACAATTGGCAGGCCTCTTTCATTTTTCCGGTATTCAGGGCGTCTTTGACCCACCAGACGTAACGCTTGCCGAAGGCAGTCCGGACCCGGGAAAGGACATAGACATAGACCCTCGCTACGGCGTTATGGCGGGCATGAAAATCGGCAGCGACCTGCTCCACCTTGAGGATGTTGATGCCGGCAGGCAGCAGGTCATTCAATCCTTCCTTGATTTTCCGGGGCTGCTGTACATTCTTTACCGTGAGATGCGCTACCTGACCAAGGGCATGGACACCGGCGTCCGTTCGTCCTGCGCCCTGGACATCAACGTCCTGGCCGAAGAACCCGACCGCCGCCTGGATAAGGGTCCCTTGCACAGACCGGGCGTTCTGCTGGGTCTGCCACCCCCGATAGCCCGTACCGTCATATTCCAAAGTTAGTTTGTATTTCACCGACGTCGTTATCGCCATATCAAATCCCACCTGACCTTATCGTAATGGCTCCTGAATATCAAATACCTCTTTCTTTTACAAGCGGATCTGCCCTCAACGTCCCGTTCCCGGAGGCGGAAAGGACATCTGTTCCTCAGGAACGATCATGATCATCCCCCGCAGATACCGGGAATATACTCCCTCCGGCGGTCCCATGCCGTTGAATTCCCTTCCGGGATAAAGGGTTGTGATCGCCGCATGACCCACGATTTTCTTACCCTGTTGTCCCCGTTCGCTCATCGTTTTGACGCCCCAGAAATTGTGAAAGACCAGTGGTTCACCGTTTCGGGAACCAATGTAGAGCATGATGTGTCCCTTCAGCCACAAGAGGGTTAGATAGGAACCCCCCCGGGCAAGGATGAGCTTCTTTTTTTCTGTTACGGAAAGGTTGGACAGATCCACATAGAGCCCGCCCTCGCTTGCCTGATCCGCAGAGTGTCTGGGGAGCCAGATACCGAAGGGGGCAAAAAGATCGCGGATCATGGCGGAACAATCGCGGTTGTTCCGGAGCCCGCCCCAACCGTAAGGTTCACGAATCATCTCGTTGGCCAGGGAAGCCAAACGGCAGGGGGTCAAGGCGATGGGCCTCGTCATTGCTGTCTCTTTCAGCAGGGTAACCTTACACATCTCCGCCCGTCCCTGCTCGCTCCGCACCGGCACAAGGATTTCCACTGTATCTTCGTCTTCCACCGTTTTCGGGAACATGGACCCCAAAGAGGCTCGGAAAAGGAAACCTTTATCTTGATCATAAATCGGTGTTTTGTCCCTAACGACAGCAACATGGGGCCCCTGCTCCCAGCGGTTGATAAACTCGGGGGTAACGACAGCCAGTTCGTTTAAAGGCATCCATCCGAGTGCATAACCGGTCTCTGCAATAGCCCAGGCTTTGTCTCTGGAAACATGGGAGATGTATACGGGCGTGCCGGGGGCAATCGACGAAACCTGGAGTTTATCAAAAGGGCTTCTTGTTTCACCGGTAAGGGCCTTTCGGAAATAAACGGCCTTAGCCGCGGGAAGATGGCGCAGATGGGCCACACCAGTGGTTATCGCCTTTACGGATGCATTTGGATAAGACAGGAGTCCGGCATTAGCAGCCATCTTCCCAATCCAGGCCCGGCGCCGCCTGCTGCTTTTTTTCCCATCCTGCACATCGTTTTTAAACATCACCCATGCCTGTTCCACGTCGCTCTGCGTAAATCGCGAGGCCGCTTGATGCCAGGGCTTGAAAAAGTTTGTCCGGTACTGCTCATCCATCTTTTTTTGCCACGCCACACTCGCCAGTGGACGCTCACATTGTGCCTTGTCCACGTAAGAAAAGTGATCCTGACTGAACTCCCGGATATCTCTGATGATATCAGGGTTGCTGTTACACCCGGACGATCCGAGAGCCAAGGCGACCACAAAAAGCAGGCTATAAGGCATTGCCGCGATCAAACGAAAAAAATATGAAATATAAACAAATCGGCAGTTTTTCAAATCTGACATAATAGACGGCCTCGTAAAAATCCTAAAGTGTAGCCATAATAGACGGCTTCGTAAAAATATCTGCAGGCAAGGCGCGCAAATTATGAGGAACGAGGCGTACTTGGCGTACGCCGCAGTGACGAGGAATGAAGTGCAACGCAGCATCCGGACTTTTTACGAACCCGTTATGATTTATGGTAAGCTTTTTCCCGGGATTCGGCAATTGATATTATCAAGGGAAGACCATTAATTATTTATGGCATTCTCAAACAAATCTTGATAGTAATATAAGCAAACGAGACTATTTTCTGAAGGAGGCGCTCTATGGTTACCGCAAACGTGCTGAAGGAATTTAACTTTTTCAAGGACTTTACGAATGAGCAATTGGAGCGACTGTCCTCCATCACCGCCGAGGAGACCTATGCGGCAGGAAGCCAGATGTATAAAAAGGGCGATCCGGCGCGCAGTCTTTACATTCTCCTGGAGGGGAAAGTGGTCATGTCCCTCGAGTCCTACCTAGGACCCCATCGGCCGCCAATGCAGGTGACGGTGGATACCATCGCCCGTGGTGAAACCATGGGCTGGTCCGCAGTGGTTGAGCCTTACATCTATACCCTGGGGGCTTTATGTATCGACAACTCCAGATTGATTGCCCTCAATGCGGCAAAGCTGCGGGATCTTATGGATGAAGACTGTGACCTGGGCTACAAGGTGATGAAGGCCATCGCCAAAATAATTTCCTCCCGTCTCAGCCACACGCGCATTATTCTGGTGGGGGAAAGAGGCCTGTCGCACCTGACGGAATACTGAAAGGCAGATGCGGCAATGGAAAGCAAGGCACTGATTTACGGCAAAAGCGGTTGACCCTACACGGAGCAGGCCAGGTCGGCCTATGGGGACCGAGCTGTCTACGTGGATGTGAAGAAGGATGCCCCCGGGCTTCAGGAGATGTTGAGGCTTTCCGGAGGGAAGCGTCAGGTACCCGTCATCGTGGAGGGGGAAAAGGTAACTGTCGGTTACGGCGGTACGTGAGGCGTATAAAGGCCCATCGTTGATGGGTTGCCAAACCGGGAACATTTAACCATTCAGGGGGCAATTTGCATGAAAAACAAGAGTCTGGAGGCGATTCTGGAAAAGGCCATCAGGAACGAGGAAGGGGCCTTCCGGTTTTACATGGATCTCTATAACACCGTTGAAGACAAGGTCGCCAAGAATACGCTGGTTTTTTTGGCAGATGAAGAAAAGAAACACCGGGACTATCTGATCAAGTACCGGGATGGTGTTTATCCGGAAAATGCCATGACCGTCTCGGAAGAAACGACAGCCAAAATCAAGGAATTCACGGGAGAGCACGATATCAAAAAAAACTCGCAGCCCAAGGACATTTATCTGGTGGCTGCCGATCGAGAACTTAACGCCTATAACTTCTACAAAAAACTCGCCGATATCCATCCCTCCGGGCAGGTTAGGGAACTCCTTTTGCGCATGGCGCAGGAGGAGCTCAAGCACAAGGAAAAGATGGAATACCTTTACGACAATACGGCGTTCCCCCAAACAGCGGGGGGATGAATAAAATATCTTTCTCCTCATTGACACGACCTGAACAACCTGATAAGCACGGCGTCAATATTACATTATTCCATTGTGGCAAAGGAGGGGTTGGCTATGAAAACCCTTGTTCCTAAAAAGGTTTTTTTTACCAAAGGGGTTGGCACTCATAAGGATGAGCTCCATTCCTTTGAACGGGCACTCCGGGATGCGGGTATTGAAAAGTGCAATCTCGTGCAGGTCTCCAGTATCTTTCCTCCGGGATCTAAAATGATCTCCCGGGCTCAGGGGCTAACGATGCTTGTCCCCGGAGCGATCACTTTCTGCGTTATGAGCAGGGCCTGCAGTAACGAACCCAAGCGACTTCTCGCCGCCTCCGTGGGTTGCGCCATCCCCGCCGACAAGACATCCTATGGCTATATCAGCGAACATCATGCCTTCGGCCAGACAGAAAAGCAGGCCGGAGAGTATGCCGAAGACATGGCCGCCGCCATGCTCGCTTCCACCCTTGGCATAGATTTCAACGTCGATGAAAGTTGGGACGAAAAGAAGGAAATCTTCAAGATCAGCGGTCAGATCATTCGCACCCGCAATGTGACCCAATCCTCCATCGCTAAAAACGATGGCTACACTACCGTCGTCGCTGCCGCCGTCTTCGTTTTCTAAATTGGCTAAAGAATCTCTGCCCCGAACAACGAGTCGGAATCTGGGAGAAGCTGAGATACCATATCTGATATACGACGCCGACGGTCCACCTCTCATGTTTCTTCACGCCACCGGCTTTCTGCCCTGGCTGTGGCATCCTCTGGCAAGAGAGATCTCCCCGCCTTACCAGGTCGTTGCTCCTTACTTCTGCGACCATCGGGAGACATCGCCTGACGATGGCGGCCTAAGCTGGCTCCTGCTCGCTCAGGACCTGGCAGCATTCTATAACACCTTGGATCTTGAACCGCCATTTCTGGTCGGGCACTCCATGGGGGCGACGATTATGACCATCGCCAACTCCCGTTTCGGCCTGAACGCCCGGGGAATGATTCTTATCGAACCCATTTTTCTGCCCCAGGATTATTACGGTCTCCGGATTACCGTCGAACAACACCCCTTGGCCTCCAAATCCATCAAAAGGAAAAACTACTGGAATTCTCAAGAAGAAGCCGGAACCTATGTCCGCTCCCGTCCTCTCTTTAAGAACTGGGATGAAGAGATGATGGATCTCTACATAAAATACGGAATGAAACCTGGTGAATCCGGAGGACTTCAGCTTGCCTGTTCACCCCAGCGGGAAACAGCCCTGTTCATGGGAGGGATGCAGTATGACCCCTGGCCGGACTTGAGTAAAGTTACCTGTCCGGTATTGGTTTTGGAAGGTGAAAGAAGTGAAAACCGGCATTTTATCGATCTGCGCAAGGCGACGTCATTATTTCCAAAGGGGACTCATCAGGTGATCCAGGGGGCCGGACACCTTGTCCCCATGGAGAAGCCACGGGAAGTCGTGAGCATTATAAAGACCTTTTTTGATTCCATATAAATATGGGAAGCGTCCCTATATTTACTATCGTGACATACGGAATAGCTTTCAGCCCGGAATTCTCTTTACCGAACCGTCGGACATAAGTTCTTGGAGCTGGGCCAGAAGCTGTCGCTCCTGGGGATCGATTTTCATATCCGCATTTGCAAGGGCGAGGATCTTTTCGTACTCTGTGGTCGTAATCTGGTGATCTTCGATGGCCTTATCGATCATTACCTTCAATTTGGCGGCTTCACTGCTTAACATAAAATTCATCTCCTGATTGATTTATTTCTGCTTTTCACCGGATCGCCCTTTTCGAGCAAGGCGTATATAAAAGAGGAAGTCGGGAATGTCAAGGGACTAAATGCGGAGCTATTTTTTTAACGCCTTCGCAACCTTTTTCTGCCGTTTCAGGATCGCTTTCAGGGCTTTTTTGTCCGGTACGGGAGTTCCTAATTGACCGGATGCCATATCCCTTGCACTACGGGCGTCACGGTCGGGGTCTCTGCCGCTCTCCGCGGGTGGCGTTACATATCCGCTCCCGGCTTGCACAACGTGCATCTCCCGCACCATTTTCTCTTTTCCGGCCGTTTCAGCTTGTTTTTCCGGTTTTAAATTATTCTGCACCGCAGGTAAAGGCGGTTCCGCCGTCTTGCCGCCAGCTCTCCCGGTTTTGACCTTCGCGATTACGAATTGGGCAAAGCTCTTTCCGAACTGACCAATGAATCCCGCCGCCAAAACGACGATAGCCCACTGCAAAATCGACCAGGTTCTTACATCCAGGAACTCGGGCATATTTTTCTATCTCAAGGCGATAAAATTGGCCTTTTCCAGCCAATCGACAAGCCCCGCAATATCATTAACATAGAAACAGGGAACTTCCACCGTCAACGGTTCATCGCTGACCAAGGCGATAAGGTTGTCGTTTTCCCCGCACAGGCGCTCCCGTCTCAGGGACGGGCGAAATACCTCGATCTTGGGATAGGGGTTCTGCTTGTATCCCTCGACGATAATCAGGTCCACGTCCCGGATATAGCGGTCCCTCAGTTCGGCAATCTCGTAATCCCGCTCCGTATCTTCCACCACCGCCACTTGGTGGGGCGAGGCGATGACCGTCGTTCTGGCCCCGGCCTGCTTGTGGCGCCAACTGTCCTTGCCCTCGTGGTCGATGGCGAACCCGTGGCGGTTATGCTTGATCGTCGCCACCCGCCAGCCCCGCCGGATCAGCTCGGGGATCATCTTTTCGATGAGGGTGGTCTTGCCGGAATTTGATTTGCCTACAATAGAAAGCATGGGAATGGTTTTTGACATGATTCCTACATATCCGATTACGGCTCTCGACTCAAGAGGATTTCCCCGGGTAAAAGCAACTCTTGATCTTTATTGGTACAAGTATTAGAGTGTAAGTGAAGACCTTGATGGGTCATAGGTCTTTCAAATGTATAAGGGGCAGATGATTATGCAAAAAACAGATCAGAGTCAGGGTTCAGAGCCGTTTTCCGGTAGAGGGAAAGGCATTCGCAAGGAAAGACTAAAAAAACTAAGGCAGTTCCTGATCATTCTGGCAATGTTGATCCTCACCACAATACTCAATGTTTTTCTGGAATACATCATTCAGCCGTCTTCTTTAGTTTTTGTTTACCTTGTTCCAACGATTGCAGGTGCAATTTATTTCGGAACCTGGGCTGCGGTGTTATCTTTTGTTATCGGTTTTCTGATATTCGATTTTGGTTTTGTGGAACCATATTTCTCTCTTCATATTTCCAAACCACAGGATATCTATAATGTTACTGTCTATTTCACCATTGCCGCTCTTATTACTTATCTCATCAACCTTGTTCGGCGTCAGAATACATTCCTGAAAGGCAGGCTGGATCGCGTTTCGCTCATCGAAGATATGAGCAGAGATTTTCTGCTGCTTACCCCTATCGAACAGGGTTCTTCAACCCAAAACATCCCGGAATCTCTGCGAACAAGGGTGTTCAGCCAATTGGGACAGCTTGCTTTGAAGTACACAAAAGCGATCTTGGATGTGCCGGCTTTCGTCTCTTTCCGGGAAGAGGATGGAGGTCTTAAGGTTTGGGCGAAAAGCAGCGTTGACCTGGAAATCACTGAAAACGAGAATGATGCTGCAACCTGGTCCTTGAACAATGGAGAGGTCTCTGGTGCGGGAACTCATACCTATTCAGATACGCCATTCTATTTCATTCCGATGAAATCTCTTGAGGAGATTATTGGCGTGCTGGGAATCTTATGCGATTCTAAAGATCTTTTCCCGGAACAGCGCCGCCTTTTGGGAACGATCTCCAATTTGACAACGATAGTCGCAACGAGGTGGATGAGTCTGAAATCTTAGCGGACCTGATGCTTAACCTCAGGGATGGGGTTATGAATGTTTTATTTGCATTTTTCACTGTGTGGCGTTAGAACTCGCCCATGACTCTGCAACTCATGGACAGCGTTCGACAGATCCTGGCCGCTGTGGAGAAATCATCCGGCAAAACGATAACCTATATCGAAAAGCCGGATTTGCCTGCCCCAATCAGTTTCAATATCACCGACAAAGACGACCCTCAACTCAAGCTTTTCTACCACCCCCATCACGATGAAGGCGTCAATTATGACGTCGCGAATCAGGCCGGGCACATCCTCCGGCTCTTTGCCGCCCCGCCGGAAGAGCGGTTTGTCTCCGTGGCCAAC
>JALNVY010000015.1 GCA_023231165.1 Syntrophales bacterium
AGGGTATGGACCATGAACTGGAGACCGTAACAGATTCCCAGGACCGGAATGCTCAGGGTGAAAATGCCGGCATCGACCCGGGGACTGTTCTTTTCGTAAATGCTGGCCGGGCCGCCGGACAGGATGATCCCCTCAGGTTTCATGTCTCTGATTGTCTGCAGGGAAATATTCGGAGGCTCAATCTGGCAATATACATGGTGCTCCCGAACCCGCCGGGCGATAAGCTGGTTATACTGGGAACCGAAATCAATAATCAGGATCATGCTGCCGTTCCTTTCGCAAAATAAATCTTTAATCTTTACAAGCCATTAAAAACTCATCTGTTTCCTCCCCTTTCAAGGGGAGGTTAGGAGGGGGATGGTTTTTTTTCCATCATTGCCACAAACCGGTCGAAGAGATAGGCGGCGTCATGAGGACCGGGAGCCGCTTCCGGGTGGTACTGAACGCTGAAAGCCATCAATTCCGGATAGGAAAGCCCCTCCGAAGTCCGGTCATTGAGGTTCTCATGGGTCGCCTCTCGATGCCCGGCGATGGAATCGGGAATGACGACAAATCCGTGATTTTGTGACGTGATTTCAATTTTCCCCGTCTGCTCCTGCCTCACCGGCTGGTTGATGCCGTGATGACCGAATTTCAGTTTTTCCGTTTTTCCCCCGGCGGCTTGTCCGAGGATCTGGTGCCCCAGGCAAATGCCAAAGACCGGTACTTTTCCCAGGACAAAGGCTGCCGCTGCCACCAGGTAGGGGAGGACCGCCGGATCTCCCGGGCCATTGGAAAAGAGTACCCCATCGGGTTGCCAGGCAAGGATATCCTCTCCTGTTGCTGTTGCCGGCAGGACGATGACCTGACATCCTCGCCCTTCCAAGTGGCGGAGGATGTTGTATTTAACACCGCAATCTATGACCGCAACGCGCCTTTCTGTTGCTTGGGGCCGGCGGTCTTTGAGTTCCATCGGGAGCTCCTGACGGCTTCCTTCTTTCCATAGATAGGGCGTCTGACAAGCCACCTCCTTGACCAGATCACGGCCGACGAGCCCGGGATAGGCCCGGACCTTCTCGATCAACCCGGGGATGTCCGTTGTTTCCGTGGACAGAATACCTTTCATGGCCCCGGCAAGGCGGAGGCGACGGGTCAGGGCCCGGGTATCGAGACCTTCGACGCCCAGTTTCCCGTGCGCTTCAAGAAACGCCTGCAGGGTTTGCCGGGATTGCCAGTTGCTGGGCCGGGAATGGTATTCCTTGACGATGAATCCTTCCAGATAAACCCCGTCTGATTCCATGTCTCCGGGATTAATGCCGTAATTGCCCACGAGGGGATAGGTCATGGTCACGATCTGTCCCTTATAGGAAGGATCGGTGATGACCTCCTGATAGCCGGTCATACCGGTATTGAAGACCACCTCGCCGCAGACCTCGCCGGCTCCGGCAAAGGTGTACCCCGGAAAGACACTCCCGTCTTCCAGAACGAGGATAGCAGATGACTGCTGTCGCAAGAGCGACATAATAAACCCTCAATTTTTATATGATTTATAATCGCCAATCATGAAGAAAACACGAAGGCGAGAAGGCGAAATCATTCAATTCTGATTTCGCATTTCCCGCCCCCTAATAACGTATCCATTTTCAATTGTCCATCTTTTTAGGATGGACAGACATCATCTGTCGATGGTTAAAGTATTTCAGCGCTATTGTGACATCCGTTGATCAATTGATAAAGAGCATCTCCCAGAACTTCGGCAGGGGCCATAGTTCATCATCCACCAGCCCTTCCAGTTCATCAACGTAGCCGCGCAACTCATTCATTTTGGTTTTTACTTCAGCGCATAGTATTTCCGCTTTTTTCTGCTCGTCGTGAACAGAAGCGACTGTCTCGACTCGGTCCAGAATATCTTTGTTGGTACCATAGATTTTATTCATCAGCTCGGTAACCCTCTTTAACAGCTCCTGCTGAGCGGAAAGATCGGCCGTCTTGCCAAGGGCTTCCCGGGCGCCGATGATCGCTTTCGAGAGCACCTTCTGATAGGATGTTGCCGCCGGGATGATCTGGCTCATAGCGATGTTGTTCAGGCATTTGACTTCAATCGCCAGATCCTTGATGTATTTTTCGACGCGGATCAGATAACGCGATCTGAGTTCCACGTTAGAAAGAACTTTATATTTCTCGAATAAATCCAGTGCTTTTTTGGTAACCAACGCCTTTATGGCCATCGGCGTGGTCTTGTCGTTCGGGAGACCTCTTCTGGCGGCTTCCTTTTCCCATTCTTCGGTGTAGTTGTCGCCGTTGAAAAGCACCGATTTGATCTCTTTCAGTTCTTTCTTAAGCACAGTGAGGACGCACTGGTTGATGCTGGTGTCCTTTCCGCACCGTGCCTTGATCTTTTCCGCCAGATAATCGAGGCTTTCGGCGACGATGGTGTTGAGAACCGTGGCCGGAAAAGAAATGGACTGGGCTGAACCGACGGCCCGGAACTCAAATTTATTACCCGTAAAGGCGAAGGGCGAGGTTCGGTTCCGATCGGTGTTGTCCTTGCTGACGATGGGTAGCGAGGAAATGCCGAGGTTGATGATTTCTCTGTCCGTGGCCTTGGTTATCTTGCCGCTTTCGATGTCCTCGAGAATCTTGGTCAGCTGGTCGCCGAGGAAGACGGAAATAATGGCCGGTGGTGCTTCGTTGGCGCCCAGCCGGTGGTCGTTGGCATAGGAGCCGACGGAGGCGCGCAGAATGTCGGCATGTTTGTAAACGGCGCGGGTGACAGCGATCAGAAAGACCAGGAACTGGATATTGTCCTGCGGTGTCTGACCGGGGTTTAACAGGTTGTTCCCTTTATTATCGGACATCGACCAGTTCAAATGTTTTCCTGAACCGTTAATTCCCGCAAAGGGCTTTTCATGGAGCAGGCAAGCCAGCTTGTGCTTCTTCGCCACTAATTGCATGGTGTCCATGACGATCTGATTATGGTCGATAGCCAGATTCGCTTCTTCAAAAACCGGTGCGAGCTCATACTGACTGGGGGCAACCTCGTTGTGCCGAGTCTTGGCGGGAACGCCCAGCTTGAAAAGTTCTTCTTCCATGTCATGCATGTACGATGCGATTCTTTCCTTAATGCTGCCGAAGTACTGGTCCTCCAGTTCCTGTCCTTTTGCGGGAGGCGCGCCGACAACGGTCCGGCCGCCGAGGACGAGATCCTGACGTTTATAGAAATAATCCGCATCGATGAGGAAGTACTCCTGTTCCGGTCCCAGTGTGGCATAAACTCCCTTGACAGCCGTGTTGCCGAGAAGATTCATCATGTTCAAGGCGCTTCTGCTGACTACCCGGTTCGATCTCAAGAGGGGGGTCTTCTTGTCAAGGGCTTCCCCGTTGTAAGAGATGAAGGCCGTGGGGATGCACAGGGTCGTCGAGATTCCGTTGCGCCGGATGAAGGCCGGTGAGGACATATCCCAAGCCGTATAGCCTCTGGCTTCGAAGGTGGCCCTGATGCCGCCGCTTGGGAAACTCGACGCATCCGGTTCGCCCTGAACGAGCTGCTTGCCGGAGAAACGCTCGAGGACATCACTCACCCCGACCAGATCGATGAAAGCATCATGCTTCTCCGCCGTAATGCCCGTCATGGGCTGGAACCAGTGGGCGAAATGGGTTGCACCCTTTTCGATGGCCCATTCCTTCATGGCGTGGGCGACAATATTGGCGGTTGTGATGTCGAGAATAGTCCCTTCATGGTAGGCGTCGATGATTTTCTTGTACGTATCTCCCGGGAGCTTGAGTTTCATGACCTTGATGTTGAAGGTATCCTCGCCGTAGTATTCCGATACGGGGATAAATTTCTCTTTTTCAATCTTGTAACTTCTTTCAGCGGCGATAATTGGGCATGTCTTTTTCATAAATCCTCCATGTATATCTCTGTTTGTATATGTTATCTTCTTAATCCTATTGCCGGTTGCCTTTTTCCAGCCTATTACACCGGTGTATTTTCCACGAGCTCCCATATCCCGCAGGGACAGGCGGCGGCGCAGAATCCGCAACCGATGCACTTGTCACCGTCCACTATATATTCATAAGCCTCCCCCTCCAGCGTACGCCTGGAGATGGCATTGCCCGGACAGAGGGTCTCGCAGAGGCCGCAGTCCCGGCAGGCGCCGCAGGAGGCGCACTGGCTTGAGCAGGAATTCAGATCTCCCGTCGGATTGACCCGGGGATCGTAATACTCCAGATGGATCCGCGCCGGTTCCATGGTTGGCAGGTTATCGTAGGAATCCTCCCGCCCCCGCAGGATATCGTCAATCGCCCGGGCGGCAATCCTACCCGCGCCGATCGCCTCCGTCAGCAGACCGAGACGCACGGCATCGCCGATGGCGAAAATCTGGGGATCGCTCGTTTGATAACGGTCGTTGACGGCGATGAATCCCTTGTTAAGAAGAATATCTTCCGGGAGGAAGGTCAAATCGGGGGCATCGCCGACAGCCATGATGACCGTGTCGGCGGGAAGCAATGTTCCGTCCGTCAGCTCCACACCCTTAGCCGTAACGGCCTTCGTGAATTTCGGCCAGAGGAATTTGGCCCCGGCGGCCTCGGCGTGCTTCCTTTCCACACCGAAAGAGGCCGGCTCCTGGATATCGATCAGGGTAAGCTCCTTGGCGCCCAGGCGTGCGGCTTCCGCGGCGGCGTCGCAACCAACGTTGCCCGCGCCAATGATGACGACCTGCTCCCCCACCTGAACCTGATTCATCTTGCTCAGCCGGAGGAAATCCAGGGCGGCCATGACCCGTTCCTGTCCCGGCACGGGGATCAGGCGCGGCTGTTGTGCCCCCGCAGCAATGATCACCACGTCGTGCTTCCCTTTGATCTTCTGGAACTCCTTTTTCGTGAGGGGCTTCTTCAACTGCACCCGACTAATCTGGTCCTGGACCCGCTTCAGTTCATGGTCGATAATCTCATCGGGGATGCGGCTCCTGGGGATCGTAGCGGTGATTTTTCCTCCCAGACGTTCCTGGACCTCGTGGATGACGGGCGCGTGTCCCATCATCCACAACTGCCAGGCAGCGGAAAGCCCTGCCGGACCGCCGCCGATAATGGCTGCTGTCTTGCCCGAGGCCGGGGCGGGTCTCGGTGTCCTGGCCGTAAGGGAGGCCTTGCCGAGACCGGCAACATCTAGAGGGGGCATCTGTGAGATCTGGCGGGTACAATTTGTCATACAGAGATTGGGGCAGAGATAGCCGCAGACCGTGGCGGGGAAGGGGGTATAGCTAAGAGCCAGGTCCACGGCTTCATCCATTTTACCACTGCGGATCAGACTCCAGCGCTTCTGAACGGGAATGCCCGTCGGACAGGAGGCCTGGCAGGGGGGGAGATGCTTTTCGTTTTCCCATAGGGGAAGATAGCGGCGCAGCTCGCCGGTGGGAATCACGTCAATGGCGCTCCGGGGAATGTCCGTCAGATCACCGATGAGGCCGCCTATACCAAGTTCCTTGTCCCAGATCTCTTCACAGAACTGGTGGAGACTCCGGGCGGGCTTACGGACCTTTTCGAACGGCTGGCGGGCGGTCAGGATCTGCCAGGCAGCGCGGTCGGCGGTGAGGACGGCATATAATTCCGTTCGTCCGGTAACATTTAGGAAAATCGCGATGTTATCCTTCAACCATTTCCATTCGTCGTTGTCGAGAACAGACAGCTTGGCATCTTCTTCGCTGAAGCCCTGATGGGGCCCCCGGAAGAAGATCCTGCCGCTTACCATCCCCACGCAGGGTCGGTAGCCCATGATATTTTCATGGCGTGGTGTGTCATGTCCGCAGATCACGGCAATGCCACCGGCCATAAATTCGGCAAAGGAGTCGCCGACGCTGCCCAGGACCCAGAGCTCCGGGGGGGCAAAGCGGGGATTATGCTTGGTCATCGTCATGCCCCGGGCGCCGATATCGCCGGCAATGTAAATCTTGCCCTGAGCCATGGCATTAGCTGCGCCGTTGGTGGCGTTGCCACGGACGATGATCTGGGCGCCGGCATTGAGCCAGCCGACATCGTCGGAACAAGGGCCGAAGACATCGATAGTGGCATTGGGAAATCCCATGGAACCGACGCGCTGCCCCGCCGGTCCGAGGACACGGATTAAAATCTCCTCTTCTCCCGCCTTCCAAAGACGGCCGCCGATGCCGTGCTGCCCGTAGGCGTGAATCTCGATACAGCGGTGGCCGTCCCGGACCGCCGCCTGAACCGCCGCCTCCAGGGCTCGGGTGTCCACCCGGACGCCGTTTTTCATCCCCGGGATGATGATGGTGGGTTTATAGAGCATGGATAAATCTCCTATAAAACATGGCGAATCTTAAGTCTGGCGGCAGCATCGCCATCGGCGATGCCCAGGGCGTCGGACATGCCGATGGGCAGCGAAGTCGAACGACCGAGGGGTGCCATGATCTTTCTCAATTCCTGGTCAAAACTCAGGTAGACATCCACGACACGCTCCGCTACCTGCTCCGGGTCCAGACGCCGATACAGCCTGGCGTCCTGGGAGGTGATCCCCTTGGGACAGAGGCCGATATTACAGATGTTGCAACGATCGCTTTCGGAACCAAGGCAACCCGCCGCCGCCTGCATGATATATTTGCCGATCTGAACGCCGCTGGCGCCCAGCATGATCAGGGCCGCGGCGTTAGCCGCCAGATTTCCGTTCTTGCCGATCCCGCCGCCGGCAAAGATAGGGATTTCATTCTGCTTGCCGATCTTGACGAGATTCAGATAGGCGTCCCGGATATTGCTGGCAATGGGATGTCCCATATGATTCATGGAGACATTGTAGGCCGCGCCCGTCCCTCCATCCTCGCCGTCGATGGCCAAACCGGAGGCATAGGGATTCCGGGTCAGGTTATTCAGGACCGCCAGGGTCGTACTCGTGGCCGATATCTTCGGATAGACAGGTACCCGGAACCCCCAGGCCATGGACATGGACTGGATCATCTTGGCCACCGACTCTTCAATGGAATACAGAGTCTGGTGGGTCGGCGGGCTGGGAAGACTGATTCCCTGCGGCACGCCGCGGATGGCGGCAATAAGCTTATTAACCTTGTACCACATGAGGAGCCCGCCGTCACCGGGCTTCGCGCCCTGGCCGTATTTGATCTCGATGGCGCAGGGATCTTCCTTCATCTTCGGCAGGGCATGGATAATCTCGTCCCACCCGAAATAACCGCTGGCGATCTGGAGGATGACATACTTCAGAAAGCGGGACCGCAGCAGCCGCGGCGGGCAACCGCCCTCGCCCGTGCAGATGCGCACGGGCATCCCTTTTTCCTCGTTGAGGTAGGCGACGCCCATTTGCAGGCCTTCCCACATATTAGGTGACAGGGCGCCGAAGGACATGCTTCCGATAATCAGAGGGTAGATCTCGCGCACGGGGGGAGCCCAGCCATTTTCCCTTGTGGTCTTGACCAGGTCTTCCGCCGGGAGGACTCTTCCCAGGAGGGTCCGCAGTTCAAAATCGTGGCGGCCCGCATCGAGGGCCGGGTCCGTGAGCATGGAGATGCGGATAAATTTTATTTCGTCAAGAACACTGCGGGGATCATTGCGGCGACCGCCCCGGCGGCGGGGCACCCCCCCCTGATTGACATGGAAGCGGAGTTTGTCCACATCCATGCTCCGGATAGGCCGAATAGCCGCGTTGGGACAGACGAGATCGCACATGCCGCAGCCGATGCAGGCATGGGCCGGATCGGTCCGCTGATCGACACCGTGATAGACGGTAAAGACATTGCCCGGTTTCTCCGTGAGGCCGATTATTGTCTGGACGACGCGCTTGCGGTGGACGCCCAATTCGATGGCCCGGACCGGGCACACGGCAGTACAACGGCCACAGAGGGTGCAAGCCTCCTTGTTCCAGATGATCTGCCAGGGGAGGTCGCTTTTGCTCAGGGTAGAGGGGCTTATCTTTCCCATTGATTCCATCTTACCACCTCCTGTCGATGTGGGGGGACCATGACAGTGTCATATTTCATGGGCTGAAAGTCTTCACTTTTGTTTCGGGCCGGAATAGCTGCATCGAGACCGCACATTTCGGAGGAAAAGGCGAACATGCCGGAGGCGCCGCCCACAATACCGGGACGAAGCTTTTTGCTGTCCTGAACCATAAAGAGCGTCCGATCCGGCAGGCAGCCGATTACACAATTGGGGCCGTCGATGATCAGGGGACGGCAGGCGTGCTTGACGGCGCGCAGCCGATCTCCGTTCTGATGGCGCTGGAGTTCTTCATCCTTAAGGGGTGTCAGGAGATGCTTGTACATATCCAGCCCCATACCGAGCTTTTGCTGGGCAAAATGGAGGATGTGGGTAAAGACCTCCGAATCGGACTGGTAGCCCACGTAGCCGGCATAATTCCGTGACGCCAGGTATTCGCGGATAGGAACAAAGGCCGTGTTCTCGCCATTGGTCATTGTGGAGTATCCCTGAATGAAAAATGGATGGCAGGCATAGATATCGATGGCGTAATTGGTGTTCTGCCTGCCTTGGGCAAGGATGATCCGGGCCTGGAATTCCTCGTTGTCGAGCCCCAGGTATTCGGCCAGAACAAGAGGATCGCCCACCTCCTTGAGCATGATCACATCGGGCCAAAAACTGAATACGATCATCGATCCGTCCTGTTCACCCATCTGTCGGAGGTTGAGCCGGGTCAGCATGAGCCGGAATTCGATTTCTTCCTTGCTCAGGGACTGCCAGTCAGGAGGATAGTCGTAAACCCGGACAAGATAATTGTCCCGTTTAGGCGTTCCCGGGGGAGGCGTCTTGGCCGGCCGGATGGAGAGCTTATATTTAACCATGAAATCCAGATCTAGCATGTAACGGTCCAGGGCCCGGATGCCTTCGTTGGAAAAGATTCCCGAAAGAATCGGCGCTCCCTTGAAACGCTCGAAGCTTCCCCCGAGGTCGGTTAGAAACAGGCCCACCCCCGACCCATCATGGCCTTCCTTCATGACGTTGAGGGCATGAATGGCCGCCATCGGGGAAAGGGGTTCCTTGCTGGTAATGGCAAACAGACGACACATATATCAATCCTTCTCTCTGTCAATCCGGGTTTGACCCGGGATCCATTATTTCCAAAGGTCACCTGGATCGTTGTACGTTAAGCTTCTGAGAGTTTGCGAAAATCATGCCATTGCCGAGGCATGGAAAGATCCCGCTTGCACCATTTTG
The DNA here is from genome assembly GCA_023231165.1 of Syntrophales bacterium. GTDB lineage: Bacteria > Desulfobacterota > Syntrophia > Syntrophales > UBA8958 > UBA8958. The sequence goes on from JALNVY010000015.1 coordinate 9,175, forward strand.
TGACGGATTTGTTGAATAAATATTTTTTCGGTACAAAAAGGATCTCTCTCGTAAGCAATAAAATTACAAATTTGTGCTTTTGAACAGGCAATATCTACATTATTGTCCAAACGCACGGGTGAACTTACCGGCTGTTTTTCGCTGTCCGGAATTTCCATGGATCGATACCCATCTTCTGGATCTTGTACTGGATAATCCGTTTGGTCGTACCGAGATTCCTGGCTGCCTGACTCTGATTGCCATGGGCCTCTTTCAGTGCCTCAATAATCAGGGATCGCTCCTGGCTTTCGATAACGGCGCCAAACCTGCCCGCTTCCTTTTCCACTTCTTCACGACCCTTTGTTTGCAAGGAAGGAGGCAGATGAATCATTTCAATAGCGTCACCCTCGGTCAGCAGGATGGCCCGTTCGATACAGTTTTCAAGTTCCCTGACATTTCCCGGCCAATGGTGGGACAGAAAGGCCTCAATGACGGCGGTGGTAATCCTCTTTACCGGTTTATTCAATTCTTTTGAATACTTGAGAACAAAATGATCGGCCAGAAGGATAATGTCATTTCCCCGATCCCGCAGGGGCGGTATGTAAATGGGGAAAACGCTCAGACGGTAATATAGGTCCGTCCGAAATTGTCCTGATGAAACACAATCCTCCAGGCGGCGGTTGGTGGCGGCGATAATGCGGGCATTTGTTTTGACGAGGCGAGGAGAGCCCAGGGGCTGGAACTGCTTTTCCTGAAGGACCCTGAGGAGTTTAGCCTGCGCCGCAGCCGATAACTCGGCAACCTCGTCGAGGAAAATCGTACCATTGTTGGCCTCCTCGAAGCGGCCCCGATGCTGCCTAATGGCACCTGTAAAAGCGCCCCGCTCGTGTCCGAATAATTCACTTTCTATGAGGGTATCCGGTATCGCCGCGCAGTTTACCTGGATCAGAGGTCCCTTGCTGCGGGCGCTGTTCATGTGAATAGCCTTGGCAATCAACTCCTTGCCCGTACCGGTTTCCCCAAAAATCAGGGCGGTGGTGCTCGAATCGGCGACATGGCGGATCAGGCCGAAGACCTCCTGCATGCCCTTGGAATGTCCGATAATATCAACGGTAGGGGGCTTGCCCTGGTTGACGAGGCGGCGCAGACGGCGGTTTTCTTCCTCAAGAGCAAGGATATGAACAGCTTTGGCGATAAGTTCCGCTACCGAGGACAGCATGGACATTTCCTGGTCCAGATCCGCAACGTCCTGGGCGCCTTTGTCGGCAGAAAGGATGCCTACAACCCGGGAATCGTATATGATGGGAACGCACAGAAAGGCCAGCTCATTACGGTTAAGGTTTCTTCGCGCTCCGGTCCGGTCCAGAAAAAGGGTTTCCTTGCCTAAATTAGGGATGGCCATGGGACGGCCGGTCTGGGCTACCTTTCCCGTGATGCCTTCGCCGATTTGATAAGTGATTTCCACGCCATCGAGCTTGATGTCATGGGCCACCTCCAGCCATGCTTCCCCTGTATCCCTATCTAGCAGCGAGATCATTCCCCGTTGCATACCCAAATGGGCGTTCATCTCGCCCAGAACCTGCTCGAGCTGATCCCGCAGTTCCCAGGGCTGGGCGAGGGTCTTGGCGATGGCATGCAGAGCTGCTAATTCTTCGTAATTATGTGTAGTCATATTGTACAAAAATGGGCAGTAATGAATTGATTTCATATCCTATACAATTTAGTTTCAAAGAAAGCAATAGGCGCTTGTGGTCTTTTCTGGTATGCATCTTGTAATCAAGTATCGTACCAAATATGTTGAAGCGAGGTTGATCATGGTATCTTTCTCCCGAGTAAGTTCCGGTATCCAGGGTTTGGACGACGTCCTCAATTACTTGCAGACCGGAGACAATGTGGTTCTCCAAATGGACGATATTGAAGATTACAAGCATTTCGTCCTTCCATTCGTAAATAAGGCCTTGGAAAACAATGAACGGGTGGTTTACATGCGTTTCGCTCGTCACGCCCCCCTCCTCGAAGCCACCGGCAAGATTGTCATCTATAAACTCAACGCCGATATGGGGTTTGAATCCTTCTCCACGCAGGTCCACAACATCATCCGTCAGGAAGGGCGGGACGTCTTCTATGTCTTTGATTGCCTTTCGGATCTCCTTCTCGCCTGGGCGACTGACCTGATGATCGGCAATTTTTTTGTTATTACGTGCCCATATCTATTTGAGCTCAATACAGTTGCCTATTTCGCCATTTTGCGGGGCCGACATTCCTTCAAGACCGTTGCCCGCATTCGGGAGACAACCCAGGTGCTCCTCGATGTCTATAACTATCAGGGCAAGATCTGCGTCCATCCATTGAAAGCCTGGCACCGCTACACACCCACGATGTTCCTGCCCCACATCACAGATGGGGAGAAATATACCCCGATCATGAACAGTGTGGACGCTACCAAGCTCTTCTCCTTTCTGGCCCATAAGAGTTCGGTCAATGCGGAGCGAAATCTCGATTACTGGGACCGCATCTTTCTGCGTGCCAGAGAAGTTCTGGAAGCCCCCGAAGCCACAGAAGAAAAAAAAGAGATGATCGAGCAGCTTTCCCGGGTCGTGATCGGGAGAGAGAAGCGGATGCTCTCGTTGGCCAAGGACTATTTTACCCTTGAAGATCTCCTGGACATCAAGGACCGCCTCATTGGTACCGGTTTCATTGGCGGAAAGTCTGTAGGCATGCTCCTGGCGAGAAATATTCTCCGCGGGGACAGGGAATATAACTGGCCCGGTTGCCTGGAACTTCACGATTCCTTCTATATCGGCTCCGATGTCTTCTATTCCTATATTGTCCAGAATGGCTGGTGGAAAACACTTATGTCCCAAAAGACCCAGGAGGGGTATTTTGAGAACGCCAAGGACTTGAAAACCAAGATGCTCAGGGGTGTCTTTCCCGAAGAGGTCAAGGAGCAGTTTCAGTTGATGCTCGAGTATTTCGGCCAGTCGCCGATCATTGTCCGTTCCAGCAGTCTCCTGGAGGATGCCTTCGGGAATGCCTTCGCCGGCAAATACGAGAGTTTTTTCTGCGTCAACCAGGGAACGCCGGAGCAACGCTATGAAGCCTTTGAAGAATCCGTCCGGCTTGTCTTTGCCAGTACTATGAACGAGGATGCCCTGACCTACCGTCTCCAGCGCGGTCTCGATCAGCATGATGAGCAGATGGCTCTCCTGGTGCAGCGGGTATCAGGGGCCTACCGTAAACATTATTTCTTCCCCGAGGTAGCCGGGGTGGGACTTTCCTACAATACCTTCGTGTGGAAGCAGGGTATGGACCCCCGGGCTGGCATGCTCCGTATTGTTTTCGGTCTGGGGACGCGGGCTGTCAACCGGGTGGAAAATGATTATCCCCGTATCGTGGCCCTCGACGCCCCCCTGGTAAAGCCTCATGGGGGTATGGCGGATATACGGCGCTTCTCCCAGCATGATGTCGATGTCCTGAACCTCGAAGAAAACCGCTTCCATGCCCTTTCCCTGAACGAGGTCATCAATGAAGGGTTAGATGTGCGACTGGATCTTGTGGGCGAAAGAGATACGGAAGCTTCGGAACGTCTGCGGTCGACAGGACGACCTGCTCAGGACATCTGGATTCTCACTTTTGATGAGCTTATCGCAACGACGCCCTTCACAGAGATCATGTCCCGCATGCTCAAGACCCTGGAAGAGGTCTATCAATATCCGGTAGATATTGAATTTACGGCAAATTTTAACTCGGAAGGGCGTTTGCAGGTCAATCTGCTCCAGTGTCGGCCCTTCCAGACCAAGGGACAGAACGTCCACGTGGACATTCCGGAAAAAATCAAGAAGAATCGCATCCTTCTCCGCCAGGAAGGGAACTTCATGGGGGGCAGCGTCTCCCAGCCCCTGGCCCGAATTATCTACATCGATCCCCAGGGTTACACGAAGTTATCCCTTTCAGAGAAATACGATGTGGCCCGCCTGGTGGGGCGCCTGAACAAACTGATCGAGAACCGGGAGGAAACGCCGACTGCCCTCTTCGGTCCCGGTCGCTGGGGAACTACGACGCCGGCCATGGGCGTCCCGGTAACCTTTTCGGAAATCAACAATATCACTGCGATCGCGGAAATTTCATACAAGGATGGCAGTCTCATTCCCGACCTTTCCTTCGGGACCCATTTCTTCCAGGATCTTGTGGAAATGGACATCTTCTATATGGCCATTTATCCAGAGAGGAAGGAAGTTGTTTTTAATCGTGAATGGCTGGAGACCATCCCCAACATGCTCGCGGAGTTAATGCCACGCGACAGTCGTTACGAAGAAGTCGTTCGGGTTTATGATGTCCGTGAACGGGGGTTGCTGCTGCTGTCAGATGTGGTCAACCAGAAACTGATCTGTTATGGTAACTAATAAATGTTGCACCGTTGATAACGATTTTTCTCTTATATAACTGTTTATATAAGAGAAAATCTATCTTCATGCTATGGGCAGGCCGCATTTTTCTATTTTTTGTAGATTTCAAAAGACAATCGTGATATTGAAACACAAAATTTCAAAAGCAACTAAATAAGTTCCATCCCGTATAACTATGCTGGGGAGGAATATTAAACTAGTCGACAAAAACCTCCGTTCCTTGCAAAAGAGCGGAGGTTTTTGTCCATAGTGTATTAAGTGATGTTTCTGGGTCTCCCGTCGGCATAACACGCTATGGGACTGATTGTTAAAGATGCGTTAAAGCTTGATATAATTTATAAAATGATTCACAAGAAGTATGAAATGAGATTCTAAAGGAGGGGATAAGAGGTGGATAAGGGAAGAAGAGGGAAAGGCAATACGGAGGGATTACGGCAAGAATTGGTGACCCATTTTCGCGGCGAGCGAAATTCCTTGCGCCGGGAATGGGTGCATCAGATGACCGCCAAGAGACTGCTGGAAGGAATGACCCCGCAGGAGACGGAAGCTGAAGCCGCCACGATTTATGACACGTGTGTCGAATGTCTTGAGACCGCCCATTACGATTCAGCAGAGGCCTATGCCAAGAAAATGGCGGAACGAGGCGTCCTGCGCGGCATGACATCCGAGCAGATCCTGGGCGGCATGTTGACTCTGCGCGACGTATACGGACGCAGTCTGTTCGGTAAATACCACACGGACATGGCACGGCTTGCTGCCGCGCTGGATGTGTATGAGCCGGTTGCCAACAATATTCTTGCGGTGGTCGCCATGGCCTTTATCCGGGAACGCGAGAATGTGGTTCGCCAGCAGCAGGAGGCGATCCGAGAGCTTTCTACCCCCGTCCTGCAGGTGCGGGAGGGACTGCTTATTCTGCCGATTATCGGGTTGATCGATTCACTGCGGGCGAAGCAACTCACGGAGCAGTTGCTGCACGCTATCCGCACGAACCGAGCCAAAGCCGTGGTGATTGACATCACAGGAGTCCCCGCGGTCGATTCCAAAATCGCCAACCACCTCCTCCAGACGGTGGATGCGGCGCGGCTCATGGGTGCCAGGGTCATCGTTACGGGGCTTTCTCCCGACGTCGCCCAGGCGCTCGTATATATCGGCGTCGATCTTACGCGATTGAAGACCGTGGGCGATCTGCAGGGGGGGATAGAAGAAGCGGACAAGTTTCTGGGTTACAAGGTCGACATGGTTGGATCTACCATAGCGGCAGCGATGAAAGGATAGGACGGAGATGAGTATACCCATTCTGAGACAGGGCTCCTACCTGATTGCCTCCATCCAGTCATCCCCTTCCGATTCCGAGTGGCGGGAAATGGGCCAACAATTGGCTGAAAGAGTAGGCAAATTACGCTCACGGGGAGTGGTGGTGGATGTGACCGTCCTGGATTTGATAGATTCTTTTGCCGCCCGCACCCTTCGCGAGATCGCTCAGACCGTTAAGCTGCGCGGTGCAGAGCCCGTGATTGTCGGTATCCAGCCTGATGTTGCCTTTTCCATGGTGCAGTTGGGTTTAACACTGGGCGATATAGAAACCGAATTGGATCTGGAGGAAGGTATGGCAATGCTGGATGCCATTCTAAGAGACGGGAGAACCAATGTCTGAAGAAACACGCATACTTATCAGATCCGAATACGATATTGTAACCGCACGTCAGCAGGTCCGTGAGCTGTGCATGACGTTACATTTTTCCAGCGGTGAGCAGACACTTGTTGCTACCTGTGTCTCGGAGCTGGCGCGTAACATTGTCGAATATGCCGGGTCGGGTGAGATCATTACGGGCCTGACTCGAAATACAGATGAAGAGGGCATCGTAATCATCGCCGAAGACAAGGGGCCGGGCATCCCGAATATAGAACTGGCTATGAAGGATGGCTACTCCACAAGCAAAGGTCTGGGATTGGGACTTCCCGGCTCCAAGCGGATCATGGACGAGTTTGCGATTGTTTCAAAAACAGGCAAAGGAACAACGGTGACCGTTAAAAAATGGAAGAAACCATAAGCCCCATTATCGACTGGGGCGTAGCCACTCTTCCTCTCGCCGGGGAGGAACGGTCGGGTGATGCATGTGTGGTGAAAGCCTGGGGGAAGAAATTCCTGGTTGCTGCCATAGACGGCTTGGGCCACGGTGATCAGGCGGCATATGCCGCCGGAATTGCAACTGAGACGTTAATCAACCACACATCGGACTCTGACGATGTCGTTTCATTGGTGCGGCGATGTCACCAATCCCTTGTGAGAACCAGGGGGGTTGTTTTAAGTCTGGCGATATTCGACGCCGTAAACAATACCGTGACCTGGATGGGCATCGGCAATGTGGATGGTCTACTTCTCCGTGCCGATTCGCAAGCAAATCCGCCCTCTGAATCGTTGCTCCAACGAGGTGGCGTTGTTGGTTATCAACTGCCGTCCCTGCGTTCTTCCACTACCCATGTCGGTCGGGGAGACATCCTCATTCTTTCCACGGACGGCATTAGTAGCGGTTTTGAAAGAGAAGTGAGCACTAAAGAATCACCGCAACAAATTGCCGATAAGATTATCATTAATTATAAGAAAAAAACGGATGATGCCCTGGTCCTGGTGGCGTGCTACACCGGTGATCTACCATGAATGCTAAAGTCAGTGCATTTGAAGTGGCTTACAGGCATTCATTACTGGCATGCCTCACCGGGGTAGGTGAGGTTGCACTGCAACAAGGATACGAGTTAGGGCGCCAGGCGATGCGGGATGGTCTGGGCGTGATGGATATCGTATCAGCCCAACAGGAAGTGTTGCAAGAACTATTGGCGGGTGCTGAAACAGTGGGTGATTGTATCCGCATAGTGAAATCATCCCAAGATCTTTTCACTGAATGCCTTGCCCCGTTTGAGCTAACTCACCGTGGCTTTTTGGATATGGAATTCCTCAATAATAAGCTTGAAGCTGCCAATAAAGAACTGGAGAGTTTTAGTTATTCCGTTTCCCACGACCTCCGGGCGCCTCTGCGGGCCATTGACGGGTATTCACGGATGATCCTCAAAAGGCAGGAACGGCACTTTGATGAGGAGACCCGGCGCCAATTCCATTCGATAAGAAACAACGTCGGTATTATGGATCGTCTCATCGAGGATCTGCTCGCATTTTCCCGTTTCGGCAAACAGGGAATGTCGAAGATAAGTCTCGATATGGAAGGGATAATCAAGGATGTCTGGCAGAATCTGCTCACAATCAATCACGATCGGAATATGACATTGCGTATCGAAGAATTGCGGCCAGGGATAGGTGATCGTTCCCTCATACGAGAAGTTATCAGTAATTTGCTGGGCAACGCGGTTAAGTTTACTCGGAATCAAGATATGACCCTGATCGAGTGGGGAAGCTTTATCAAAGACAACGAGACTGTCTATTATATCCGGGATAATGGCGTCGGTTTCGATATGGAATACCACGATAAGCTCTTCGGCGTTTTTCAGCGGTTGCACAGTGTCGATCAATACGAGGGAACAGGGATCGGTTTGGCGCATGTTCAACGCATTATCCACCGCCACGGTGGTCGGGTATGGGCGGAAGGCAGGGTGGACGAGGGAGCCACCTTCTATTTTACGCTTCCCCAACAAGAAATAGATTAATCCAAGTGAAGAAATAATGTGATTACTATAAGTATTTCTTAGAAAACCTTTAAGATGTTCCATTGAATGCCCTTCCTTTGCTTTGTAAATACAGCTATAGCCCGCATGATTCCTTCCTGCCGATAGGACAACTCACACAATTCAAGAAATATCTCCGCTGATATTTTTTCTTTAGCTTAGATGGAAAAAGGACAATCCGCAGGACAATTATGTCTCATCTGCCTCGAAACAAACAAATATGTATATATTGGCAATAACAGGTTTCATGCAACTTCTTGTATATTAAAGATATTTTAATTGAAGATATAATGGCAACATAATTGCAAATGACTTGGCCGATTAATTCAAATTCTAAAGAGGAGACATGGCATGCTCAATCAGATCAATTCAGGCGACACTGCCTGGATACTGGTGTGTTGTTCATTGGTGTTATTAATGACGCCGGCCCTGGCGCTTTTTTACGGGGGAATGGTGCGCAGGAAAAACGTTCTTTCAACTTTAACCTTGAGTTATGTCTTCATGGCCCTGATTGGGGTTCAGTGGGTGCTATACGGGTACTCTCTGGCATTCGGCACTGATATCAACGGCCTTGTCGGCGGGCTGAATTATCTCGGGTTTACGGGGGTGGGGGCTCTGCCCAACGGAGACTACAGCAAGACCATTCCCCATAGTCTTTTTGCCGCTTTTCAGATGATGTTCGCGGTTATTACCCCGGCGTTGATTACAGGCGCCTTTGTGGAACGCGTTAAATTTAAGAGTTTCCTGATATTCAGTCTCCTCTGGGCGACGTTGATCTATGATCCGCTGTGTCACTGGGTTTGGGGACAGGGCGGCTGGTTAAAGCAAATGGGGGTCCTGGATTTTGCCGGAGGCACGGTCGTACATATCGCCGCCGGTTTTTCGGCCCTCGCCTTTGCATTGGTGATTGGCCCACGCAAGGGATATGGCAGAAGTCCTATGGAACCAAGCAATATTCCGTTAACCGTTCTGGGCGCTGGATTGCTATGGGTGGGCTGGTTCGGTTTCAACGCCGGTAGCGCCCTGGCAGCCAATGGCGTGGCGGTGAATGCCCTGTTGACCACCAACACTTCCGCCGCTACTGCCGGTCTGGTATGGCTGCTGCTCTCCTGGCTAGATGGCCGTCCCAGTACCTTGGGAATCGTTACGGGAATGGTAGTCGGTCTTGCGGCTGTGACCCCCGCTTCGGGTTATGTCACCCCATTGGCGGCCATGGTGATAGGGGCAGTCGCAGCGCCACTGTCCTATTATACCATGCGTTTCCGGGACAGACGGAAACTGGATGAATCGCTGGATGTCTGGGCTTGTCACGGTATTGCCAGCACTTGGGGCATGCTTGCCACCGGCCTGTTTGCCACGGTTGCCGTAAATAGCGATGGCGCCAACGGCTTGTTTTTCGGCAATCCCGGGCAGGTCGGCATCCAGCTTTTTGCCGTGATCGTCACCATTGTCTTTTGTTTCGGATCTACCTATATATTAGCCAAGCTGCTGAACTGGAGTATCGGGTTGCGAGTCACCGCTATAGAAGAGGAGGTAGGACTGGATATCAGTTCCCATGGAGAGAGATCCTATTCGTAAACCTGCATCAAAGATAATTTTTACCTTGGAGATTTGCCATGCTGAAAAAGATCGAAGCCATCATTCGAGAAGATAAGGTTAACGATGTCAAAGATGCCCTTGCCGAAATCGGCATTGTGGGATTGAATATGTTCGAGGTCCGTGGTCATGGGCGCCAGGGAGGCATCACGCTGGTAGGCCGCGCCGGCGCCTACCAGGTTAACATGCTGCCGAAAATGCAGATCAACATCGTCTTGAACGACCGCAATTTGGAAGATGCGATTGAAACCATTCTGAAATCAGCCTATACCGGAGAACCGGGCGACGGCATTATCTTCGTATATCCTGTGGAAGAGGTGATCCGTGTGCGAACCCGTGAACGTGGACAGGGTGCCATGATATATCCCGGCGATATTGATACAAAAAAGCTCAGATCAGCAGTTGACATCAATATGCCATAAGTTACCCCATGCGCCATGCTGGGAAGATATCTTTTTAATGTAAATCGTTGCCTCGCCAGTTTGTAATTTATGCATTGAGGGGTCGTCTAACGGTAGGACGACAGGTTCTGGCCCTGTAAATTGAGGTTCGATTCCTCGCCCCTCAGCCA
>JALNVY010000016.1 GCA_023231165.1 Syntrophales bacterium
AAAGCGGTAGTCCGTCCCCAGGGTAAGACCGCCGTTCTTAAAATCGTAGCCCCGCTGCTCCGCTGTATTTTTCTGGTCCCCCTGGACAATATTCCCTTTTACGAAGAAACCCCAGCGGGGATCTGGTTCCACGGGGATCATCCCCTGAAGATCATCGCTGTTACTGGCCAGGAGAAAGGGCTGCCGGGAACTGTTAGCGGCAAGGAAGTCCATGTTCTCCAAGCCCTGAAAACTGAATCCCTGTGCACCCGCCCGCAAATCCCCAAGACGGGATGAGGTATTGCCGGCCTGAAAGGAGGCTACCCCGGAGGTCATGTTGGTATAGGCCACACCGGCAATGGGAGACAACTGGTCAAAGGCGGCGGCCACTTGCGCATTCGTTGTCAGATTGTCGATCTTATCCAGGACTGTATCCAGGTCTCCGCTTGCCGAATTGACCAGCGGGTTCAGCATTTGAGATATGGCACGCTGATTTCCCGTCAATGAGGAAACCAAGTCGCTGGCGGCATAATCGCGTTCCGTCAGCAGATAGACCTCCGTGGCCCGATCGTACTGGGGCTTGAAAAATAACGTCGGGGAAATTTTGTTGCCGAGGAGATTGGCGAACCTCCCGGAAACACCCTCAGCCGCGGAAAGGATCGTCCCGAATACCGTCTTGTTGTGTGGAATCGAACTCCCCTGCCACAAGGTCTGCAGGGTGCCATCCAGGGTCGCGGTTCCCTGGGCCTGCAACAGGCTGTTGCTCGTGGGCGTCACGACAGCAACCGTTAAGGTGCCGCCGCTGCCCTGGGCATAATCGGCGGCCGGCGATGTTCCGAATTTTGTCAATGTCAGGGTTCCGACGCTGCCGTTCCCTGGCCTCACTGTGCCGTTGTTGTTCAGCGCTCCGATTTGCCCGGTCCCGGACAGGATCGTCCCGGCGTTGACCTGCATAGTCCCCCCCAATTTGCCGTTGCCGCCGACATTGAACTGTCCCCCAAAAAGTTCATAGACACCGGAAAACGACGAACCGTCGCCGTTCAACGTCGTGATTCCGGAACCGGTCTGTTGAAATAATCCCGATCCCGCGAGAGTGCCGTCAATAGTTGATTCAAAGCCGTCCAGGTTGAACGTGCCGTTCACCGTCAGCTTGCCTTTTAGCAGCCGCAATCCGTCGCGGACAGAAAAGGATGATCCATTAGGGATTACATACTCCACGCCATCCTTGGTTATGGAAAGGGATTCGGCATCAATCGTCCCGGTGAGGGTAGTCTCGCCTACGTTCTGGAGCTCCATCTTCCCCAGGTGAAAGAGCAGGCCGTACTGGAGCCAGGTGCCCGTATTATCTGCCGCCACGTCGACCATCTTTAAAGTCCAGGTCCCGTTTTTCTGCTCTCCCCAAAAAGCGTTCGTCAGAAAGGTCCAACCGAAATCGGCTACGTTGGCGTTGTCCTGATAAAGTTCGTTGGCGATGGTGACGCTCGTATCGTTGAAAAGACGGCTTTGCGTCCCGTCGGGAGAGATCAGATAGGCCCGGAGGTCGCCCCGGCGCGCATGGGAAAACTTGAGGTCCACCTCGACGCTTTCCAGGGGCAAGGACGGGTTGACGGTAAAGGTGACCGAACGGCCCGTAGTGGGGTCATTATCGGGAATGGCTTGATTGACGTTCGTCACAGGTATAGTCGTAGTTTGCTCTTTGGTAACATAAGCCACGTCGGCGATCTTGTTTACGAATTTGTCGGCCTGGATGAGGCCGAAACCGTAGTTGGGGTTGAAATTCCTCGGCGTCGCAGCGGCATTCGTAACCCATTCTCCGTTGCCTCCTACACCGTAATCAACCTGATTTGTAACGGTAGGCAGGGAGAGGGCGTGCTTGGCCATACGGACCGTCATCAACGGATTCGCCTCCTTGCCCAGGGCCATGATCCCCGATACCAGGGGGGCCGCGGAGGACGTCCCGCCGAAGGTGCTGGTGTAGTTGTAATTTGGAAATGTGTCTGCTGAGTCGCCGTTGGGATTCTTCGTCGGATCATAGGAGTTGTAACCGTAATTAGCATACATCCGGTCCGTGGTCGTAATAGACAGGTAACCGGAGGAGGACGAGGGGGCGGTGACAAAGACATTGGACCCGTAGCTACTGTAGCTCGCATACTTGCTGTCGCTGCCCAGGGCGGCGACGGTGATCACATAGGGCGAGGTGGTGCTGAAGTCCTTGTTGGCGTCTTCACAACTGGCCTCCTTCTTATCGTTATTCTTGTTGCGGGCGTTTCCTGCCGCAAATACATGGATCATGCCGTTATCAGAGGTCGCCTTCAAGATATCCTTGAGCCGGTCTGTTCCCTCTTCAAAGGGGGTGTTGGACCCATAACTGTGGTTTTTGATGTGAATCTCCGGTTTAGATTCAATGGCTAAAGTGGTGCTGTTGAGGCCGCTCTTCCATAGGTAGGCATTATAATAATCATCCCAGGTTATCGCCGGATCTCCAACGAACGCGTTACCAAGACGAAGACGGAGGCCGGCAATACTGGCGAATGGCGCGGCGCCAGTTCCGCCGATCGCGTTACCGCCCCGGGCGGCTGCGACTCCAGCAACGGCCGTGCCGTGATTGTCGCCGCCCTGGACCGGTCCCTGGTCCTGGGCGGCCAAGGTCGGATCCTGGCTGAAATTCTTGCTGAGTCCGGGGAGATAATTGTCTTTCAGATCCTCATGAGTCCCCTCTACACCATCATCGACGATGCCGATGACAACACCGCGGCCTGTGTAACCGAGGCCGCCGCCGATATTCCAGGCATTTTTCAGGCCGGCGTCCTGACCTTTGTTGACATCAGAAACAGGCGCCTTATTTTCCAGATGCCATTGGCCGGGAAAACCGGATGGATTATTGTATGTAAAATAGGGATCGTTTGTCTCGGTGGTTATAAACGCCGCCCCTTGGGCACGGATGAGAGGTGCGGATAATATTAGCAGGAGGAGCGATAGCGCGGTGATAAACAAGTAAAGCTTCTTCACAGTTAACCTTCCTAATTGAAGATATGACCAGATAAAATCGACGCTACATATACAACAGAAGGAGGAAAAAGGCAATCAAATGGCCTAAAATAAAGTTTCCGTCTGCACTACTCTTTCCTTGGTAAGGCTTTTCGAGGAGTGGATTTGATCTATTTACAAGGGATGAAAACAAAGGTATTATGCACCCTAACCGACAAGCATGGATACCCATAAATGAAAGAGGTGAAAGCCAATTTATTTTAACCCGCATGCATGAATATTGAGACTATCCGGATAGAGAAGAATTTGATTCTTAATCGCCACGGCTGCTGGGAGTGTATTTATGACCAAGAAAATCATTAAAAATTTTGAGATTTTGGATCGGAGACCCTGCACTGCCTTGTGCAGGATCAAGGGAGATGTTGTTCTCTTTGGTGGATTTGCCGGATACCACCAAAACATCATTGAGGAAAATCTGCCCTGGCCCCAGGTATTGGTCCACGGAGATATGAATTCCTATGAGGATCGGGCTTTAAATCCTTTCGACTTCATATTTCTTTGCAGTTTGTTTAAAGGCGGGGGTTTTGATCTTACTGACATGTCGGTGAAAAAGAAGATTGCCCTGGTCGGTACGGCGCCGGAATTAGAACGCACCCTTAAGGTAATAGAGTTAACCTTCCAAGGACCGGACAGGAATTTTTTTAAAAACGCCGGCGTTGAATCCAAGTGGCGAGACCAGTACTTAAAAGAAAAAAAGTATTTTTCCCTGAAAAATAAAAAGGGAAAGGCCATCCATCTGGGTCAAATGCTATCATGTCATGAACTTGGCAGCGCTTTGCCGAACAGATGGTCCGTGGAAAGAACAAAAAACATGTTCTTTATGATCCGTGATCTTGAAACCGGCGAATGCCAGGAACTGGATGTTTCACCAAATGAAAATGAAACGATAAAACCCGTATGGGATATCCCTCCTTATTACGGTGGATTTCCCGCTGCCCTTGCCTTTTCCCTCCAGGTGCTGGGATACGGATCGCCGTTTCAGTCAAAAGGCCCTACCACCTGCATGGTTCTCCGCCTGAATGGTCTTGCCGTATTGGTTGATTGCTGCCCTTTTTGGGATTTACTGGCCGTGAAGACAGGAGTCAGTATCGCGGAGATTGACGCGCTGATTCTTACCCATTGCCATGAAGATCATATGGGAGGCCTGCTGAAGCTCATCCGCAGGGGAAGAAAAGTTAGAATATATACTGCCAAAGATATTTTCCAGATGATGCTATTCATTTTATCGTGGCAGCTCGATTTATCGACAGATGTAATCAAACAATACTTTGACTTTCATCCCGTGGCGATAGAGAAATGGACGACTATCTCCGGAATCAACTTTTTCTTTCAATATACATCCCATCCCATACCCTGTATCGCCGTCAAGGCCCGGAAAAAACACTGTAGTGGACTGCCGGCCGAGGTTCAGATAACTTCCGATACCGTGGGTATGGCCTGTGCCCAGAATATGCTCGCCCAGGGGGTGATTTCCGACCATCGATATAACCAAATCATGAATGTTTTTAAAGGCGACGTTACGATCGCGGATGGAGGAGAGGCTGGTTTACATCCGGCGCTTCAGGACTTCATGGGGCATGACGTCAGGGCTACTTTTTTTGGCCATCGGCAAAACGAAGCGACTAATGTACCCCTTCATTTCTCTTTTGTGGAACCCTACCATCTTTTCCCCTTTGAAAATCTCAGCATCGCATCTATCATCAGCCGGGCGATAGACAGTTTTTTGAAACCATTTCCAAATATTGATGCGGGACGTTGGGCGCAAATATTGAGGGAAGCGGCTATTTACCGCCCTATAGCCACAGGGCAGTTGATTCTACAGGAAAGGATGGAAGAATCTGAATTCATGTTTATTATCGGCTTTGGTCTTTTTTCAGTAATTACCAACAATCAGGAAGTCGCCGTCCTGCATTCGGGCAACTTCTTCGGGGAAAATGTTTTTGTTTCGGGCAATAAAAAGAGGACTGCCCATGTAAAGTCGTTAACTTATGGCATCGTTATTGGGCTCAACGCTGACGTCATTAATGAATTTTTAAACGACAATCCGGAAGTGAAAAATCGTTTTTGCCACCTGGCGGAAGTGCGGGAATTGCTGAGTCGCACGATGATCTTTGGACAATTAGATGCAGTGGAAAAAACAAATCTTGCCCTATCTCTTAATAAGATTCAATTACATGCCGGAGATTACCTCATAAAAAAAGGAGAAACAGAGGACTGCGGATATGTGTTATCCCATGGTGCATTGGAGATACCCGGTACCGAAACTGTTTTTACTCCCCCAGCTTTGGTAGGCGAATTTGCCGCCGCTGGTTTTACCGAACGCCGCACCGCTGATATCAGGGCTACAGAAGATTTTACGGTAGTATATGAAATAACACGCAATGATATCAAACGTTTAATGCAATCTAATCCTGATATTGAAATAAAGCTTAAGGAACTGGCCCGCTCCCGAGGCCTCAAGATATGACGGCTTGACATTTCAAAATTCGTTGTCATCATAGCGCCACTCGATCGTATACAATAAACAGCACAGAAAAGGAGCCGGTTATGGAAGCAAAGAAGGAAACACGCCAATTCAAAACAGAAGTTCAGCAACTCATGAGCATCATCATCAACTCTCTATATTCCCACCGGGAGATATTTTTGCGGGAATTGATCTCAAATTCCTCAGATGCCATCGACAAATTGAGATTCAAAGCCCAGACTCAATCTGACATTCTGGGTACGGATACAGAGTTCAAAATCAGAATAGTTCCCAATAAAAAGAAAAGAACTCTTGAAATATCGGATAATGGGATCGGTATGACCTACGACGAGGTGGTGGAAAATATCGGCACCATCGCCAAGAGTGGAACGGCCGGTTTCCTGGAAGCGGCCACTGCTTTAAACAAACCGGATATGCTGACGCCGGAATTGATTGGCCAGTTCGGGGTCGGTTTTTACAGTGCTTTCATCGTCGCAAATCGGGTTTCCCTCATCACGAAAGCTGCCGGAAGTGACAAGGCAACAAAGTGGGAATCAACGGGAGACGGTTCATACACCGTCGAAGAGATAGACAAGGAGACCCGTGGCACAACCATCATTTTGTCACTTAAAAAAACAGGAAAGGATGAACAGGACTTTACCGATGAATGGACTATCCGCAACATCATCAAGAAACACTCCGATTTTGTGGCTTACCCCATTCTCATGGACGTTGAGAAAACAGAACCAGTCCTCGATAAAGACGGGAAACCGGATGGAAACAAGACGATAAAAGTCGTCCGGGAAGAAACGCTCAATTCCATGAAAGCAATCTGGACAAAAGATAAGAAGGACGTCTCGGAAGAGGAATACAATGAATTTTACCGCCACATCGCCCATGATTGGAATGAACCTCTTACCCACCTCCATGTAAAGCTGGAAGGGACGACAGAATACAGCGCCTTACTGTACATTCCGTCCAGACCCCCCTTCGATTTGTTCCAGAGCGAGCAGAAACACGGGATTCAACTCTACAGCAAGCGCGTCTTCATCATGGGAAACTGTAAGGAACTTATGCCTCCTTATCTTGCTTTTATCAAAGGCGTTGTTGATGCCCCTGATCTCAATTTGAACGTCAGCCGCGAAATTCTCCAACAGGATGCCCTCGTAAAGAACATCCAAAAAAACCTCGTGAAGAAGATTTTAAGTCTTTTAGGGGATCTTGATAAAAATAAGTATGAACAATTCTTCAAGGAGTTTGGTTCCATATTCAAAGCGGGCCTCTCCATGGATTACGATAATCGCGGCAAGATCGCAGATCTCCTCCGTTACAAGACAACCAAATCCGATGGCGCCTTCATCTCTCTGAAGGACTATGTCAACCGTATGCGGACGGATCAAGAGGCCATTTACTATATCACCGGAGAAAATCTTTCTGCCCTTCTCAATAGCCCTCACCTTGAACGGCTAAAGGACAAAGACTACGAGGTACTGCTCATGACAGACCCAATGGATGAATGGGTCTTGCGGGACTTGCATGAGTACGAGAAAAAAACCTTCAAAAGTGCCGAAAAGGGAGATCTCGATTTCGAGAAGATCGACGACAATAGAAAAGATGAATATCATGCCCTTTTTGATTTCATAAAAACATCTTTAGATGAGAGGGTTAAAGAGGTTAAACCGTCTACCCATCTAAAGGATTCTGTCGCCTGTCTTTCCGGCGACCCCAACGACATGAGCGCCTACATGGAAAAGGTTCTTAGAGCTACCGGCCAGGAAACGCCGCAAGTTAAGAGAGTCCTCGAACTAAACATGGATCACCCCCTCCTCGCCAAGATCAAAACGATCTACGAGAGTGATAAGGATTCTTCCGTCCTGAAGGATTACAGCGACTTATTGTTTGATATGGCGGTCATATCAGGGGGAGGCAAACTCGACAATCCATCCCGATTCAGCAAAACGATCGGTGACCTGATGGCGAAAGGTCTTGCCGAAGCTCCATTTTGATTTTCCCTCTACAGGAAAATGCCGGCATGAAGCACCTGTTATCGGTAAAACGTCGCCCTTAAAGAAAATGTCTGATTCCAACCAACTCTTCGCAAAGGGATGGGGACATGAACAAAGATTCCGCAAATATGCTTGATCATTTTCTTTCTCATCTTGAAAGCGTCTTTTCCATCAGCCTTCGCGATGCTCAGGAAATCATCAGGAATTTTCATCAGGAAATGCGCTATGGACTGGCAGGGGGGAAAAGTTCTCTCAAAATGATTCCCTCTTTTGTTGGCCGTCCAAAAGGAGCAGAAAAAGGGAAATTTCTCGCCCTCGATCTTGGTGGAACGAACATCAGGGTCCTGGCGGTGGAGCTTGATGGAAACGGAAACGCCGCGCTTGCAGCGGTCAGCAAATTTGCCATTCCCCAGGATGTGATGTCCGGGACGGACGGTAAACTCTTTGATTTTATTGCTGATTGTATTAAATTATTTTTCAAGGAAAATAATATCGGCACACAACAGGCGTATGATCTTGCCTTTACCTTCTCCTTCCCCGTTGAACAAAGTTCTATTGCCTCTGGAAAACTCATTGGATGGACAAAAGGGTTTACCGCCGGCGGCGTGGAGGGCGAAGATGTTGTGGCGTTGCTCTCGGAAGCGTTGAGGCGCAAGGGAACAGGATTTATCCATGTGGCGGCATTGGCGAATGATACGGTTGGGACGCTTGTGGCCAAAAGCTATGCTGATCCCTCCTGTGATATGGGCGTGATCCTCGGCACGGGGACAAACGCCTGCTACCCGGAAAAGATCGCCCATATCCTGAAGTGTCCGGGGCTTGGGGCTTCCGGAGAGATGATCGTCAATATGGAGTGGGGAGGCTTCAGTCAGCTCAAGACGAATATTTACGATCATCTTCTGGATCGCGCCTCTCTTAATCCCGGCAAACAGCTGTTTGAAAAGATGGTCTCGGGGATGTACTTAGGCGAGATCTCAAGACTGGTGATTGTTGAGATGATGGAGCGGGGGCTGCTTTTTAGGGGGACAAGTCTGTCCGCCTTTTCAAAGGGATATGCCCTGACCACGGAGCATCTTTCGATGACGGCCCAAGGCACTGACTTCTTTGCCGCCTTTGGTCTCAGAGATGTCACAACAGCGGATAGGCAGACCATCCAGGAAATCTGCCGCATCGTTTCGACCAGATCTGCTAAATTAGCCGGAGCGGCGATTGCCGCTGTCGTCGCCTGGATGGATGAAAAAATTGAATCGGATCATACCATTGCGATCGATGGTTCCCTCTTTGAAAAATATCCCGGATTTCAAGGTTACATGAAAGACATCCTTAACGATCTGTTCGGAGCTCGCAGTGCGAGGATAAAACTCGAACTTGCCAAGGATGGATCAGGAATTGGCGCCGCGATTATCGGCGCTGTGGCGGCTTTTGCCCGGGACGGAGGGGGTGGTTAAGTTAATGATACCTCTTACCGATTGACGGCGCAAGTCCGGCATGACATGCGGAATTATGGGAAGATTTCAGGTCTCCTCTTGCTTTTTGTTCTTTTCCCGCAACTGCCGCCAGAAATCCATCCGTTCCCCGATGGTCTTTTCATATCCCCGTTCCGTTGGCCGGTAAAAGCCGGCCTTTCTTTGAATCAGGATTTCAGGCAGATAATCCTGCTCGGCATAGGCATCCCGGTAGTCATGGCCATACTTGTAGCCCTTGCCGTAACCGATCTCCTTCATCAGCTTCGTCGGGGCGTTGCGGATATGGAGGGGCACAGGCAGGGTTCCCGTCTCACGGATCGTTTCCTTAACTTTGCCATAGGCGGCATACAGGGCGTTGCTCTTGGGGGCTGTCGCCAAGTAAACAGCCGCCTGGGCCAGGGCAAGTTCTCCCTCGGGAATACCGATGAAATGAAAAGCCTGCATAGCGTCCATAGCCACTGCCAAGGCCCGGGGGTCGGCATTTCCCACGTCCTCCGAAGCGAACCGGACCATCCGGCGGGCAATGTAGAGGGGGTCCTCCCCGGCGGCGAGCATTCGCGCCAGCCAATAGAGGGCGGCATCGGGATCGCTCCCTCGCATGCTCTTGTGAAAGGCCGAAATCAGATTATAGTGTTCTTCTCCACCTTTATCATACTGGAGGGCCTTTTTCTGGAGGGCCTTTTCAACAATTTCCCGCGTAATGAACCGCTGCCCTTCCTCCATGTCCATGACGAGAGAGGCCGCCGCCTCCAGACTGTTCATCGCCGTCCGGGCGCCACCGTCGGCAGACCAGAGGATGACCTCCACCGCCTGAGGTTCGATTTGAATATGCAAACCGCCCAGCCCCCTTTCTTCGTCCGTAATCGCCCGTGCGATCATTGCCCCTAATTCTTCTTCCGAAAACGGCTTGAGGATCATAACCCGGGAACGGGACAGGAGGGGGGAAATTATCTCAAAGGAAGGATTTTCCGTGGTGGCGCCGATAAGGGTGACGAGTCCGCTTTCAACATGGGGGAGAAAGGCGTCCTGCTGGGCCTTGTTGAAGCGGTGAATCTCATCCACGAATAAAAGGGTCTTCTGTTGATGCTCCTGCCGTTGGGCAAGGGCCTCCTCGACGACGGCCCTGATCTCCTTAACCCCTGACAGAACCGCGGAAAAACTAGTGAAATGTGATTGCGTCTCCTGGGCGATTATCCGGGCCAGGGTCGTCTTTCCCGACCCCGGGGGGCCCCAGAAAATCATGGAAAACAGGCGATCCTCCACGATAGCCCGGCGCAGGAGACTGTCCTCCCCCAACAGATGTCCCTGACCGATATACTCGTCCAGGCGCCGGGGCCGCATACGGTCCGCCAGGGGGTGGAAATCCTTATCCTGCCAAATTTTATCCTTTTTCATCCTTCAACATCTATCTATGTGCGGTCGGCTCGCCGCCGGGCCTTGGCCTTCTCGATGAGATCGAGGAGAGTCGTCATTTTATCCGGGGTTGCCTGGCGGCAGAAGGCATCCCATATCCCGGCATCGAGAGTCTCCCTCAGGAAGCTTTCCACAGGGAAGAAACTCTCCCAGCAACGGATGATCCTTGCACAGGGAAGATCTCCCGCTTCCCGACAACAGTAGGCAAAAGTCAGCTCATGTCCAAGTTTGGGGCAGCGGATTTCCATGCTGCCATAGGCATTCTTTTCGATCACGGTTTCGGAAAGCCCTCGATGGCCCGCAGCGCCCTGGCAATTTCCTCATCTGGCAATTCATAGGGAATCAATTTACCGGTAAGGTAGGCGTCGTAGGAAGCTAAATCCACCATGCCGTGGCCGCTCCAGTTGAAGAGAATGACCTTTTCCTTGCCCTCTTCCTTGGCACGCCGGGCCTCGTCCACGACGGCGGCAATGACATGGTCCGTCTCCGGGGCGGGAATGAAGCCTTCACTGCGGGCCCACATGACGCCGGCTTCAAAGGTATCGAGCTGATGATAAGCCCGGGCCTCGACAAGATTCTCCTTCACCAGGTGGCTGACAATGGGGGCCATCCCGTGATAGCGGAGCCCACCGGCATGAATGGGGGCCGGGACGTAGTCATGACCCAGAGTGTACATGGGCAGGAGGGGCGTCATTTTGGCAAGATCGCCGAAATCATAGGCAAAGGGGCCACGGGTGAGAGTAGGACAGGAAGTGGGCTCGGCGCCGACGATCTTTACTTCTTTCCCGTGGATTTTATCCCGGACATAGGGCAGAGAAATCCCGGCGAAATTACTTCCCCCGCCGGCGCAACCCATGACGACATCGGGATAGACGCCAATCTTTTCCATTTGCTTCTGAGCCTCGAGACCGATAATGGTCTGATGGAGCATGACATGATTGAGAACGCTGCCCAGGGAGTACTTGGCGTTGGGATGGGATACGGCATCTTCAATGGCCTCGCTGATGGCAATGCCAAGACTTCCCGGTGAATCGGGATGTTCGGCAAGGACATTACGGCCCGCCTCCGTAAGGTTGCTGGGGCTGGGGATACACTCGGCCCCCCACACATTCATCATCATCCGCCGGTAGGGTTTCTGTTCATAACTGACCTTGACCATAAAAACCCGGCATCCGAGGCCGAACATCTGGCAGGCCATGGACAGGGCGCTTCCCCATTGACCAGCTCCCGTTTCCGTTGAGAGATGCTTAACCCCGGCGACCTTGTTATAATAGGCTTGGGGAATGGCAGTGTTGGGTTTGTGAGACCCCGCAGGGCTGTTGCCCTCCATCTTGTAATAGATCTTCACCGGCGCATCGAGGAGCTTTTCAAAATTCCGGGCCCGGCACAGGGGCGTGGGTCGCCAGATCAGGTATTTTTCCAGAACTTCTTCGGGAATGTCAATCCAGCGCTCCGAACTAACCTCCTGCTCGATGAGGTTCATGGGAAAGATCGGCGCCAGATCCTCCGGGCCAACGGGCTTCCCCGTGGCCGGGTGAAGAGGCGGCCGCAGCGGCGTCGGCAAGTCCGCCTGGATGTTGTACCACTGTCTGGGGATTTCATGATCTTCCAACAATACCTTCATGGTTTTCATATGCATCTCTCCTTTAAAAAAATAATCGTCTAATAAAAAAGCCATGGGGTGTTCCCATGGCTTTTGATTTCCGGTTGTGTCATGGGAAGGTTCCTCCCTGCCCACAACCTGCTTAAAACAGTTAACGCGGGCAGACTTTATGAGCCTGCCACCACCAGCAAAGATTCATGTTCGTTATTTTAAGCATCTTCATATTGTTTTAAATCCAAGCTAAAGTATGGTTTGACCTATAACTGATCTTTAAAAAATGTCAAGATAAAAATGGAGATTTAAACTCTGACGGCTTCGCAAAATGCCCCAGAGGCGAAGCGCGCTCTGCCTGTGGAACGAAGGCGTACTTGCGCGTACGTCGTAGTGACGAAGGCGGAAGCGCAACGAAGCATATGGATATTTTGCGAAGCCGTCAAACGTCCCAGTTCGACATCAACCCCTTATGCCGCCGATACCATAGATTGGGAGCGATCCGATAAAGGAAACGGGAAACAGGTCCGATAAATTCCTTGACCCGCTTGTCAAACTGACAGGCCTGGATGATCATTTCCTTGATTTCCCCCCGGGTGCCCCCTTCGTTGAAAATCTTGTAGGCGGAATGAAACAGAGGGCTGTACATGTTTTTCTTTTCCAGATAACGATGGACGTTGCGGATCGTATTGGGTCCTTCCGGTGTCCCGTCGATCCTCGCCAGGACCTTCAGGTTGGTTTCAATAGGGTTGCCGCTATATAACTCGTGAAAGTATTTCCCATAGCGATAGTTTTTGCTGGCCATGGACGAAACGGTAACGTACATATCCCCTACCCCGGCCTGACTGTGAAAGGCCTGAAAACTGCCGCCCAGGAGCATAGACAGAGAGCGGATCTCCACACCGGCACGGGCAAAGATGGTGCCGGGGATGGAATCGCCAAGGTCCAGGGAATCTGTAACACCCTTGATGTTGGCCACGACATTTTTCAGGGAGCCGCAGGCCTCCACACCAATAATATCGAAATTGTAGTATGAGGTCAGCTCCCGCCGGTTGAAACGGATCAATTCCTCCCGAATGAGGTTCGCCGGCGCGCTTTTTCCCGCCACGGTTACACAGACAGGATTCCCCAGGGCGATATCGACATCGAAAAAAGGCCCGCCAATGCAGACGATCTCATATTTATACCGGAGGCTGCTCAGATTGCTGTGGATCAATTGTGACGGGGTAATGAGTTCCTTGGTGATTTCATCGGAGGTCAATCCCTTAATGGGAGAGATGAGGCAGGTGTCGCCGGATTTTCTTTCCATGAGCGGCTTGAGATAGTTTAGAAATTCCGGGAGTTTGTCCATTGTTAAGCACAGAACAATGATGTCATTGTCGTCGACGACCCGCTCGAGATCGTTAGTGGCATATACCTTCGGGGCCAGACGGGGGACGTTTTCCATTCCCCCCAGGCGTCTGGCGAGATCCTCGGTCAGGTGTTTGGGGTTGAGGTGTTCCCGGTTGATATGACGGCAGACATCGGCGTCATGATAATAGATCGTAACCCGTTTGTTGTCCCTGCCAAACTTGTAGGCAAAGGACGTTCCCATCCGTCCCGGGCCAATAATGGCGATCCTTGTGGTATCAAATTCAGCTAACATCTTCTCCAAGTTCCCGTGAAATGGCGGTGAGTATAGGGGAAAAAAAGCGGGCAGTCAAACAATATTCAGTATTATCAATCAAATTGCTTTTGACTTCTCGGGTTTAGCCGTTTATACTGCCAAGCAGAAACAAGCTCAGGAAGCAAAGAAAGGAGAAAGTGATATGCCCGAAAAGCATTTGGCCTTAATGGTCCGGAAACAGGCGAAGAAATATGGGGAGCGAACAGCCCTCCGTTATAGGGAAAACGGCCAGTGGCAGGATATTTCCTGGAAAGAGCTTGGAGAGCGGGTCCATGCCGTTGCCAAAGCCCTCCTGGAGATGGGAATCAAAACGGGAGATATGGTAGGGGTTTTCTCACAGAACTGTCCGGAATGGAGCATTGCCGATTTAGGCATTCTCAGCGTCCGCGGCGTCTCCGTTCCCATTTACGCCACCAACACGGCGAAGCAGGCGGAGTATATCGTCGATGAAGCGGAAATTACCGTCCTCTTCGTCGGGTCCAAAGACCAGTACCAGAAGGCTGCATCCATTATCAGCACGTCAAAATATCTAAAAAAAATCATCGTTTTTGACAGCAACCTTCCCCTCGCCGACGGCGATCAGGCCGTGTATTTTAAGGATTTTCTGGAGCTGGGCCGCAAGTCCACCCGTGAGCAGGAACTGGAAGAAAGACTAAAGAAAGCCGATATGAACGATCTGGCCACCCTGATTTACACCTCCGGGACTACCGGGGAGCCCAAAGGCGTCATGCTGAATCATTCGAACTTCTATTTTTCCTTTCAGGCCCACAACAAGCGCCTCGCCGTCAGCGACCAGGATATATCCATGTGCTTCCTCCCCCTGAGTCACGTTTTTGAAAGGGCATGGAACTACTTCGCCCTGGGTTCCGGCATGGTCGTGAACTACTGCGACGATACGGGCAAAATCGTCGCATACCTGCAGGAGGTCAAACCGACGATCATGTGCGCCGTTCCCCGGTTCTACGAAAAGATCTACGCCGCCGTTTACGAAAAACTGGAAAAGGCGCCGCCGTCGAAAAAGAACCTGTTCAACTGGGCCGTAGAGCTTGGCGGACAGGTTTACATGCGAGAAAAAGAGAAGAAATCTATCCCCTGGGATCTCAAACTCAAACACAAGATCGCCGTAAAACTGGTCCTTGCAAAACTGCGCGGCGTCGTGGGCGGTCGGATCCGCTTTTTCCCCTGCGCCGGAGCGCCCCTTTCCAAAGAGATCGAGGAATTTTTTCATTCCGTGGGCATCCAGATCAAATACGGTTACGGCCTGACGGAAACGACGGCGACGGTAACTTGCCATGAGGAGTATTTCTATAAACCCGGAACGGTTGGGAAAGCCATTTATGGCGTCGATGTGAAAATCGCCCCCAACGGCGAGATCCTTGTCCGGGGCGAAACGGTCATGAAAGGGTACTACAAGAAACCGGAGGCGACGGCGGAGGTTTTTGAAGATCACTGGTTCAAAACGGGCGACGTCGGCGTCCTCGAAGACGGCTACCTGACTATTACCGATCGGATCAAGGATCTGATGAAGACCTCGGGAGGCAAGTATATCGCCCCCCAGCTCATCGAGACGACGATCGGCAAGGATCATTTCGTCGAGCAGATCTCCATTATCGGCGATCAGCGCAAATACGTCGCCGCCCTCATCGTTCCTGCTTTCGACGCCCTGGAGGATTATGCCAAGGGCAAAAATATCTCCTGGACCTCCCGTGAAGACCTTATCCAACATCCGGAGATAGTTCAGTTTTATCATGATCGGATCGAACAGAACCAAAAGGAACTGGCAGGATTCGAAAAGGTCAAGAAGTTCAAGCTGATGGCCAAACAATTTACCCAGGAAGACGGCGAGATGACCCCGACGATGAAGCTCAAGCGCAAAGTCATCAACGAGAAATACCAAAGCATAATCGACAGCATGTATGGGGAATAGGCCCGGCCATGATCTACGAAGAATCGAAAATCGGCAGAGTCTTTATCATCCGCCTGGAAGACGGCGAGATCGTCCATGAAATCATCGAAACCTTTGCACGGGAACACCGGATCCGGGCGGCGGCCCTGATCATCCTGGGCGGCGCCGACGATGGCAGCACCCTGGTCGTCGGACCCCAGGAGGATCGCATCCTCCCCGTTATTCCCATGACCCATATTCTCAGGAACACCCACGAAGTAGCGGGAACAGGCACCCTCTTCCCCGATGAAGACGGCGCTCCCATTCTCCATATGCACATGGCCTGCGGCCGCCGGGAGGAGACCATCACCGGCTGCATCCGCAACGGTGTCAAGGTCTGGCGGGTCATGGAGGTAATCCTCTATGAACTCCTGGACACGCAGGCCGTCCGCCGCCAGGAGCCGCCCACGGACTTCAAGCTCCTGCAACCGTGTTAATCGGCATGACAAGCACCAGTCTCGCTAAGAAAAAAAAGAAACTCGGCAAGGAACGATTGAAGCTGGTTAACATCCAAACCCCACAGATCATTTGGGCAAACAGGAGTCAACCCGATGAAGGATAAAACCAAAACAAATCAGGTCCTGATGCAAGAACTGGCTTCTTTAAGACAGATGATTGAGGAACTGAAACAATCGGAATCGGAGTTGAAAAAGGA
Source organism: Syntrophales bacterium (assembly GCA_023231165.1). Lineage (GTDB taxonomy): Bacteria > Desulfobacterota > Syntrophia > Syntrophales > UBA8958 > UBA8958. The sequence goes on from JALNVY010000016.1 coordinate 16,237, forward strand.
AAAGAAAGAGTTAAAAAAAAGTGAGGCCCGCTTCCGCAGTTACTTCGATTTGCCTTTACACGGCATTGCCATAACTTCCCCGGAGAGAGGATGGATACAGGTTAACGATCGGATCTGCTCCATCATGGGCTATTCCCGGGACGAAATCGTCCGCATGACATGGCCGGAAATGACGCACCCTGATGATATCGCCGCTGATCTCGAACAATTTAATCTTGTTCTATCCGGTCAGATTGAGCAATATAATATGGAAAAACGATTTATCCGCAAGGATGGAAAGGTCATTTGGACCAATCTCTCTGTGGGGTGTGTGCGGAAACCCGATGGCAGCGTCGATCATATGGTTGCCTTGGTTGAGGATATCACCGGTAGCAAGCAAGCAGAGGAAACTCTGAGGAATAGTGAGGAGCTCTATACCAGGCTGATTGCCGCCCTGCCGGACATCATGGTGCGTATGGATCTCAACGGACAGATTCTCTCTGTCAATGACTTTGGACTTCGCATGAGCGGCTATGCACGTGAGGATCTCATCGGACAGAACATGCTTTCCATCATTGCCCCGGAAGACCGAGAAAAGGCTGTTCGCAATACGATGCTGATGATGGAAAAAAGGCTTGGGCCGCAGGAATATCACCTGATCATGAAGGATGGCCGGAGACATCTGTTTGAAGTAAATGGGGATGTCCTTCGCAATGAAGACGGCCCCCCCTATGGTATGGTTCAGATATGTCGTGATATATCCGAGCGCAAGCGGATGGAGAAGGCGTTAACTAAGAGTGAAGAGAAATTCCGCAAGGCTTTTTATACCAGCCCTGATTCTGTGAACATCAACCGTCTAGAAGACGGCATATATATCTCGATTAATCCGGGATTTACCAGGATCACAGGATATGCGGAAGAGGATGTCATCGGAAAGACCTCCATAGAATGTAATATTTGGGACAATATCGAGGACAGACAAAGACTTGTAGCCGGATTAAAAAAAGCCGGGGAAGTCACTAACCTTGAAGCCGCTTTTCGAACAAGGGATGGTGATATCCGATATGGGTTGATGTCAGCTTCCATACTCGACCTCGATGGTGTTCCCCATATTCTCAGCATAACCCGGGACATTACGGATCGTAAGTGGGCGGAGGAGGAGCTTGAGCGGACCATCGAAAGTCTCAGGAAGGCGTTCGGCGCCACCGTTCAGGTTATGGTATCCGCTGTAGAGGCCAGAGATCCCTATACGGCCGGCCATCAGATCCGGTCTGCCAACCTTGCCCGAGCCATTGCCGTGGAGATGGAGTTACCCCAAGATAAAATCGATGGAATCCGGATGGCCGGTTCCATCCATGACATCGGGAAATTATCCATACCTGCAGAGATATTGTCTAAACCAATAAAGCTGACGGAACTCGAAATTTCCCTGATCAAGGAACATTCTCGGAATGGATACGAGATGCTGAAGGATGTGGAATCTCCCTGGCCACTGGCACAAATTGTTTACCAACACCACGAACGGATGGATGGTTCGGGCTATCCAAGAAATCTGAAAGGAGATGAGATTCTCATGGAGGCCCGCATCATGGCTGTGGCCGATGTGGTGGAATCGATGGCCTCCCATCGTCCCTATCGTCCGGCCCTGGGTATTGGAGCAGCCCTGGAGGAGATTGAAAAGAATAAAGGCACCCTTTACGACAATGCTGTTGCAGATGCCTGCCTGAGATTATTTCGGGGGAAAGGTTATCAACTTGAAGGATGATGATTTTAAACGGTAATTCAGTCAAAGTTCAATTCAACATATTATAGCTGCTACAAAAGAAGATCTCCTTCAGAAATTGGCAAGATGATTGAAGGAAATCTGTTTGACATGGATAGTTATGTATAAGAAATAAATACATTACGGCTGAGCTCATGACCAACAGCCGGTCCATGGGTACCCTTGTTTAATAACATTTACATTGACACAACAAACCATCCGCCTTTATTGTTAAACACTTTGTAAGGAGGAATATCTAATGAATCTATTGAGCAGCTTATCGAAAATGGTACTGATCCTTCTGGTCATAATCACATTAGCCGCCTGTTCCAGCAAGGAAGCACCCTTAGGTGATCAGAAGTCCGGTAAAATCTTCAACCCGGAGGTTCTCAAGGTGGCGGATGCCGGAACCAACAAGGTCAGAGGGCAGGTCTTATATGTCCCCATCTATTCCAATATCCCGGATGATAAGACGAAGAAGTTTGATTTGAGCGCCTTCATCGCGATACATAATACGGATATGAAAAACGCGATCAAGATCACAAAAGTCCTCTATTTCAATAACGACGGCGAGCTGGTGAAAGAGTTTCTTGCTGCTGAACGTTCGTTAAGACCCTTGGGAGCCACCAATTTCTTTATTCCCCAAGCGGACCAAAGTGGTACAGGGGCCAATTTTCTGGTTGAGTGGATAGCCGATATTCCTGTAAGCGAACCATTGATTGAATCTGTCATGCTCAATATTGAGGGCAACAGGGGAATATCTTTTTTGAGCACCGGGAAGGTTATTCGAGAAATCCGATAATATCATGGGGTTATAAATCTATGCCCGCCTCGTCTGAAGAATAGAGAGGCCGATAAAGATCACGGCGAACCCCGTCCGTGTATTGATCTATTTGATCAATCGGAATACCGAGATGGAGCAGTGCTTGGCGGGCAAATTCCAGGCTTGCTTCAAACTCCGGCTGGATGACAAGCGAGACGCCTAAATCGTGTAAAACCTGCATGGCTCCAATCTCTTCCGCTCTGGCGATAACGTGGATATCGGGATTCAGTTTTTTTGTCTTAGCCACAATGGTCTGGGAAATGATGAGCACCGGCGTCGTGATGACAAGCATTCTTGCTCTTCCCAATGCCGCCGCCTCCAGGATGATCTCCTTTTGTGCGTCTCCGAAAAGAACGGGAAAGCCGGACGCCTTCAGGGTATCCACTTTCAATGAATCATATTCCACGATCACGAAGGGGATTTTCATCCGGTTCAGGACATCGGCGACAGACCTGCCTACTCTTCCTCCGCCGGCAATGACAAAATGATCCTGCATATCTGTTTTGGGAAAATTGAGAGGCTCCAACACAACTGGCTTCAGCCACCGGCTCAAAAACGAGTATAATGGAGCAGTAAGTCCCGAAACAAGC